>CAYWPH010000006.1:0-27977 GCA_964460145.1 uncultured Gammaproteobacteria bacterium
AATGTTACAGAAGGAGAAAATCGGGAAAAATGCGGTAAATGCTCGGGAAATAATTTAGTTCAAGATCCTGACACTTTTGATACTTGGTTTTCTTCAGCCCAGTGGCCGTATGCAACGCTTAAAACCAATTACGGCCCGCTGAGGATGGGATTTCATGAAGAGGTTGTTCCACAAGTGTTCAAAGGAAAAACAAAAACATATAGATTAAGAGATCATGAATTTAAAGTAGGCGATAAGGTAATGTTCCAAAATACCAAAGATAAAACACTTTTTGGTTATGGGATTATTACAGAATCTAGAGAAACTGCGGTAGGTAAAATTGATTATACTGACAAAACGCATTTTAAGACCTACAGCTCCCTAGAGGAGTTAATGAATGCTTTTAGGCTCAGAAACCCAGATAGAGAAGTTACTCCAAAAACAAAAGCTTATCTGTATGCTTACGAATTCCACCCACTGGATGAACTTAAAGAAATACCCACTGATTTCGACACATTTTATCCCACAACCGTAATGGAAACAGGCTACGATATTTTACGCTGGTGGGTTGCAAGAATGGCTATGGTTGGAATATATATTCAAGAAAAACTTGGAGAAGGGAATATCTCCAAACAAATTCCTTTCCAAAATATTGTTTTACATGGTCTTGTTAAAGATCCCCTCGGTAAAAAGATGAGCAAAAGCAAGGGTAATGTTATTAACCCTCTTGAGATCGTTGACCAATATGGAGCAGACGCAGTCAGATTTGCCTTAACTTACGGTACAGCTTTAGGTAACGATCAGTCTCTTTCATATCCAAAGCTTGATGCTATGCGAAAATTTACCAATAAACTTTGGAATATGGCAAGATTTATTGAGCTTAAGGCTGAGGGTAAATTAAAACCAAGTGCTTTTGGCTTTGAAGAGCTTAAAAAAAGCGTAAAAAACAAACAAGATAAAGAAATAGTAGAAAAGACAGAGTATTTGGTAAAAGAAATAACAAGACTACTTGAAGCTTATGATTTTAATCATGCAGCCCAAAATTTATATGAATTTGCCTGGCATGAATTTGCAGACAAATATATAGAGGATGTTAAAGAAAGAGTAGATGAAAGCTCGTTTAGTGTTTTATCTAGCCTCTATTTAACGCTTCTAAAGCTTTTGCACCCATTTATGCCTTTTGTAACAGAGGAGATATATAAAAGACTTTGGAAAAATGACGAGTATCTTATTATTTCTCCTTGGCCATCTAAATAGGGGAGAACTGCCTATGAATAAAAATAAAAACAAAGATTCAAAGCTACAATTCCCGAGTATTTACCGAATAATTACCGAAAAGCTAAAGTATAAACCATCAAACAAACTTACTAAATTCTACGCTTACTTTTCAATTCTTCTAACATTTATAGTTGTAATATCTTTGGTAATTTTAATCATTTTTATAAGCATTGATTTGGGACAAAATTTCACAAAATACCAAAGTTTAGGCACACAAAGAAAAGATTTAATCAGTAAAATTAATTTTTGGAATTCAATTGCTGAAAAGTACACAGGATATCCAGATGCATATTTAAATATATCCAGTTTTTATTTTCAGCTTAATGATTTAGGAAATGCAAGAAAATACATAAATCAAGCATTGTTTCTAAATCCAGATTATGACAAGGCTAAAATTTTAGAGGAAAAAATAAGTAAAAAAGGACATTAACCCTCTTGTTTTGGTTGTTCTTCGGCAGGCGCTTGTCCTTCAACTTGTGGTTGCGCTTCTCCTTCAGTTACTTCACCTTCAGCCGGTGCTTGTCCTTCGGCACCCTCTGCTGTAGATGCTGCTTCTGCTGCTGCGGCTTCCTGGGCTGCTTGTTCTTGGGCTTCTTTTGTGACTAATTCGCCAATCTTTGAGACGACTTGATTTGGATCAGTTAGAACTGTTACTTCAGCATTTACTTTAAGATCAGCTACCGTAATTTGATCGTCAATATTAGTTAAGTGCTCTACGTTTACTTCAATTCTTTCTGGAAGATCGGTTGGTAATGCTTCTACTTCTACTTCAGAGACAATATTCATTAAGATTCCAATCTTTTCAGTAACTGCTTTAGGCTCACCAATTATTTCAAGTGGAATATTGGCTTTAACTTTTTCTTTAAGATTTACTTTAAAAAAGTCTGCGTGGAGATAGTTTCCTCGAAAATTCTTATATACGTTTTGAATTAAAACCGGAATTATTGTTCCCTCTAGGGTCAAATCAACTAATCCTGTTTCACCAGCTTCTCTATAAACTGTGCTAAATTCTTTTGTTGGAAGCTGTACTGCAGTTGATTTAATATCTTTTCCATAGACATTAGCGGGTAAAACACCATCTCTCCTAAGTTTTTTAACGTTTTTTCCCAAAACTTTTCTTTTTTCTACCTTTAGTTTTTCGTGCTTCATAGAAACTAATTTTACCTTAAATTACGCTTAAACACAAGTGTGGTATTATAAGCTGTATAGATGAAGATCTTAGGAATTGATCCGGGTATTGGAAGATGCGGCTGGGCAGTTATCAGTAGTCAGAAATCAGTAGTTAGTAGTCATGATTATGGGTGTATTGAGACAAGCTCAAAAAAAACAGTGGAGGAGAGGTTAAAAGAAATTTACGATGAAATTTTGGCGATAATAAAAAAATATAAACCTGAGGCATTGGCTATAGAAGAATTATTTTTTAATACAAATGCTAAAACTGCTTTTATTGTCGGACAGGCAAGAGGCGTAATATTGCTAGCTGCATCGCAGAATAAGTTAAATATTTCAATTTATACTCCATTACAGGTAAAAATGGCAATTACAGGCTATGGTAGAGCTGAAAAAAATCAAATAGGGCAAATGGTAAAAATATTACTTAAGTTAAAAACTATTCCAAAGTCTGATGATACCGCAGATGCCTTGGCGGTTGCTTTAACTCATGCATTTAGCGCAAAACTACAAAATATACGTAAATAGCTTGTGCTATAATCATCTAAATTATGATAGGGCTTCTTAAGGGTAAAATTGAGCTTCTTTTTCGACCATTTGTAATTATTGACGTAAATGGCGTTGGTTACAAAGTATTAGTTTCTGAAAGTGTATATAAAAAGCTAAATACAAAAGATGCAATTAAAATCTTCACCTATACATATGTTCGCGAAGATAATTTAGAGCTTTTTGGCTTTTTAGAACTTGAAGAGCTAACTCTTTTTGAAAACCTTATTACAGTTTCTGGAATAGGTCCAAAAACTGCTTTAAATATTTTTTCCTTTGGAGAAAGAAAAGACATAATTGAGGCAATTATTAAAGGCGATGTTGGTTTTTTCACTTCAGTCCCGCGTTTAGGAACGAAAAACGCCCAAAAAATAATAATTGAGCTTAAAAATAAAATGGGGTCTGATCATCAGATTGATCTTTCAGGAAAAGACTTTATAGAAAATGCAGAGGTAATAGAAGCATTAAAAGGTTTTGGTTTTACAGTATCTGAATCTCAAAAAGCATTAAGAGCTATTAAAACACAAGGCTTATCGCTTGATGAGAAAATAAAAATGGCATTAAAAACAATGGGTAAATAAAAAAATGACAGAAAACAAAAAACAAATAGAAGAAAAAGAAACGCCTGAGGAAGAGATTCTGTTTACTTCGCTTAGAGCTGATTCCTGGACTGAATTTTATGGTCAAAAAAACCTCAAGCAGTCTTTGCAAATTTCAATAGCTGCTGCAAAA
Organism: uncultured Gammaproteobacteria bacterium; assembly: GCA_964460145.1. Classification (GTDB taxonomy): domain Bacteria; phylum Patescibacteriota; class Microgenomatia; order Levybacterales; family UBA12049; genus JACQHJ01. Next base: position 3,706 of record CAYWPH010000006.1, read on the forward strand.
AAACGAAAAGAATCAATAGAGCATATATTGCTTTACGGCCCGCCCGGTCTTGGTAAGACAACACTGTCTCATTTAATTGCAAAAGAAATGAATGTAAGTATAAGAGTAACGAGTGGTCCTGCAATTGAAAGAGCAGGAGATTTGGCTTCAATTCTTACTAATTTAGAAAAAGGAGATATTCTTTTTATCGATGAAATTCACAGGCTTAACAAAGTTGTTGAGGAAACTTTGTATCCTGCTATGGAAGATTATGCTTTGGATATAATTATTGGAAAAGGTCCATCTGCTAGAACTTTACGCTTGGATCTTCCCCAGTTTACAATTATTGGAGCAACAACAAGAATTGGGCTTATGTCAGCACCTCTTAGAGACAGATTTGGAGTAGTTCATAGGCTTTCTTTTTACGATCCAAGGGATTTGGAAGATATAATACAAAAAGGAGCTTCAAAACTTAAAGTCCCAATAGATAGAGAGTCAATACTTGAGATTGCAAAAAGAGCCAGAGGAACACCAAGAATAGCTTTAAAACTACTTAAAAGAGCAAGAGATTTTGTCCAAGTTAAGGCAGATGGAAAACTAGTTAAAGATTTAATTAAAGAAGCCTTGGATTTACTTGAAGTAGATGAAGTTGGTCTTGATTCCTCAGATGTTAGGTATTTAAAAGCAATTATTGAAAAACACGCAGGAGGCCCAGTTGGGATAGAGACAATTGCTTCAACTATTAGCGAAGATATTGGAACAATAGAGGAGGTAATAGAGCCATATCTTATGCAAATAGGTTTTTTGAAAAAAACAGCAAGAGGAAGAACTGCAACTTCTGCAGCATATAGCCATTTAAAAATTGAGCCTCCAAAACAATCAAAACAACAAAAATTGATCTAATCTAAATTTTGCTAATTCTAACCTAAAATTATATAATTAATCTTTGTAATGAAAACATACTTAAAGCAGTTACAGTTTGATTCTACCCAACATACCTACATAAAAAACATTACAGATATAGTAAGAGGAACAGTTAAACAGGCAAGGGTTAATCAGGGTTTTGTCATTGTTTCAAGTAAGCATACAACTCTGGGAATAATAGTTCATGAGATTGCAGAGCCAAACTTATTGGAAGATATCTTACAGCACAGCTTAGCTAGCGTACATGAAGATAAAAGATCAACAAGAGTGCATAAAGATTACAAACACCCAACTAAGGGTTATAAGCATAGATGTCAGGATAATCCGTACTGCGATGAAATAGATGAAGACTATAACGCAGCAGCTCATATTAGAGCTCTGACTTTTTCGCATTCAAGCGTAACTATTCCAATAAGGAATGGAAAATTAGAACTTGGAAAATATCAGGAAATTGCAATCTTTGAATTTGACGGGAGAGATGGTAATGGTAAAAATCCAGTAAGAAAAAGAACAGTGCAAATTTGGATTAATCCAACGGATGAAATAGAAGTAATAGAGTAATATTCTTGACAAAATCCTATCCTGCTGTTAATATTTGCGACTATGGCACTAGTTGAAGTTAGAAGACCAAATTGTATCAACAGACCATTTAAGTACTTTGGCAGCTGTTACTGCTTTGTCAGATAAAGCCGTAGATGTGCTTCATGGAAATCATTAACTTAATTCTTCTAAAATAACTACCTTTGAATTAGTAACTAATTTTTGAAATTCTTCTTCAGCTTTTTTGTAATCATCCCCTAATATATTTTTATAATGCATTGGTATTGTAATTTTTGCTCTAATTTCATTTGCAGCCTGGGCTGCTTCTTTGTAATCCATTGTATAAGTTCCGCCAATTGGTAAAAGCGCAAAGTCTAACTTTAAATCTTTTAAATCTTTCATTTCTTCTATAAAGTCAGTATCTCCTGCATGGTAAATTTTCTGACCATTTAAATTAAATATGTAGCCAACCCAGTTATTGTCTTTGGGATGAAAACTGGTTTTCTCAGGGTCAATATTGTATGCAGCAACAGTTGAGAAAGAAAATCCCTTTATTTCATAATCATTTCCTGGAGAAACAAAAACTTTCCTCTCAGCTGCAATATCAATTTTTTCTAAAATATCAGAAGGCGCAACAACAACTGTATCGTCTTTTAATATTTTATTTATATCTTCTTTTGAGAAATGGTCATGATGAGCATGTGTTATGAAAATGATATCAGCGGGTTCAAGATTTAAGTTTTCAAGCTGAAAAGGGTCTACAAAATAGATTTTGTTTCCATTTGTATCACTAAAGAAAAAACTTGCATGTCCTAGCCAATGAATATTTTCCATGATTATATTATAACGGTTATTTAAAGAGGATGTTTTAATTATCTTCTTTTCTGATTTCTTCTGCCGTGGTGATCTCTTGAGTAATCTACAATTGGTGTTGCGTCAGGATAAGGATCTAATCCATCTAACGCTTTTTGTATTCTTGCAGGCGTTGCAGGCGCTCTGCCGAATGCGTCAGGTGTGGGTGCCGAATTAAAACCAGAACCAAGTCTTGATGGTCTGAATTGTGGTTGATAAGCTCTAAGTAATTCGTTTCTTAACGCCACTTAAGTTTAGTTAAATATAAAATAAGTTTTAAGTCAATAGGTAATCCAGATTACCTAAGTCCCAACTTAAATATATCTTGGAAAAAGGGAACGGTTGTAATTGTAAATTGCAAGATTATGGTCAAAATTACAGAAAAAACAAGGAGCTTATTAAATTTAAACATCGCTCTTCCTCTAACTAAAAATGCAAGACCAAGGTGGGAGAAAATCAAAACGTTGAAAATAATTGTTTTTGAATATATTTGGCTATTATGCTCAAGTAAAGAATTAAATATTAAAATTAAAATTGTTGCAAGAGTTAATCCAATAGCTAAAATAAAACCAATTCTTTTAGGCGTTAGTATTCTTTCTTTTGGATCTCTTGGTTTTTCATTTAAAATTGAGGATTCTCTGTTGTCGCTTGCTAAAGCCAGAGCCGGAAGACCGTCAGTTACAAGATTTATCCATAAGATCTGAGTAGGCAAAAGTGGATCCGGCATTTTTAAAATAGCAGCAAAAACAATTAAAGAAAGTTCTGAAAGATTGCTTGTTAAAAGATAAATTATTGATTTAAGAATATTTCTATAAATTGTTCTTCCTTCAATTATGGCTTTTATTAAAGTTGCATAATTATCATCTGATAAGACTATGTCTGATGCTTCCTTTGCAACATCCGTTCCTGTTTCCCCCATTGCAATACCAACATCTGCTCTTTTTAAGGCAAGAGCGTCATTAACTCCATCTCCGGTTACTCCGACTACAAAACCCAAAGATTTATATATATTTACGAGTCTTAACTTATCTTCAGGTTTTGTTCTGGCAAATACACTTATTTTTAAAATTATTTTCTTTAACTCTTCATCAGAAAGCTTATCCAATTCCTCGCCTGTTATTACGTCCTCGTCGTTTTCAATAAGTCCCACTTCTTTTGCAATAGTAAGGGCGGTTAGCTCGTTGTCCCCTGTTACCATTACTGTTTTAATACCTGCTTTTCTTGCGCTTTGAATTGCTTCAATAGCTTCAGGCCTTGGAGGGTCATAAATTCCAACAAAACCCAAAAACTCAATATTTTGCTCAAGCTCTCTTCTATTAGAAGTATTGCCTGTATGTTTTTTATATCCAAAGGCAATTACTCTATATCCTTTCCTGGCATGGATTTCAAACTCTTTTTCAATTCGTCTTTTTTCATCTTCCTTTAAAGTGGAATTCTCAAGTATTTTTTCAATGGCCCCTCTTATAAAAACGTATTTTTTACCCTCTTCTAACCAAACAGTTGTGATTAGTTTGGTTTTAGGGTCAAAAACAAACTCATCAATTACTTTTCCATGATCTGTAAGAAGAGTTAAGTCTTTTACTTTTTCTTTTGCCCATAAAAGTAAAGAGGAATCTGTTTTGTCCCCAACAGCTTCAAATTTATCCGATTCTCCTTTTTGAATTAAGGAAGCACTATTTCCAATTACACAGGCTTTTAATAAGAAATTCAGAGTGTTTTTTTGGTGTAAAAAGAAATCCTTAACTCTCATATTGTTTTGCGTTAAGGTTCCTGTTTTATCGGATAAAATTATCTGAACAGCTCCTAAGGTTTCAACTGCAGACATTTTTCTGACAATTGCTTTCCTTCTTGCCATCCTTGAGGTTCCAATAGCAAGAGCTATTGTAATAACAGCTGGAAGACCCTCCGGAATAGCGGAAACGCCTGCGCTGATTGATAGGAGTATTAGATCAGAAAGATTTCTTCCCTGAGAAAGACCAATTGGAATTAGGGAAAGTGCTATTAAAATAGCAAGTATCGAGATTACTTTTCCAAGGCCGGATAATTTTTTTTGAAGGGGAGTTTTATCTGTTTCTATAGTAGACAGACTTTTAGCTATTTGCCCAAAACGAGTGTCCATACCTGTTTTCTCAACTAATAAATATCCTCTTCCTTTGGAAACAAGTGTTCCAGAAAAACCAGGATCATTACCGTTTTTAACAACGGGTATTGATTCTCCAGTTAAAATAGATTCGTCAATCTCCAAATGTCTTGAAACAACAATCTTGCCATCGGCCGGGATTCTTTCTCCTTCGGATAAAACGACTACGTCACCCGGTACAATTTCTGATGTTTCTATTTGAGCTTCTTTCCCATCCCTAAAAACCCTAGATAATGGAGTAATGATATTTTTAAGTTTCTCTAAAGATTTTTCAGCGTTATATTCCTGAACAAAGCCAAATACTCCACTTAAAATTAAAATTGCAAGAATAAATGAAGCGTCTATATAGTTTCCAATTAGTCCTGAAAAAATAGCGCCTAATAAAAGTATGCCGTTAATTAAAGTTGGAAACTGAGATAAAAAGGAAGAAAGAGCGCTAAAACTTTTCTTGGTTTGAATTTCATTTTTACCATATTGCTTAAGTAGTTCCCTTGCTTTGTCTTGTGGCAGTCCTTTTTCCATTAATCCATTTTACAGGATATAGAGTAAGGTTTCTAGTTTAATTAGATAGTGATGATACTTTCTCTCTCAGCTCCAGTTGAAACAAAAGAAATTTTTACACCAATTTGTTTTTCTAGTTCTTTAAGATAGTCTTTTGCCTCCTTTGGAAGTTTATTAAAAGTTTTAATACCGTTTGTTGGTTTTCTCCATCCATTTAATGTTTTATAGACAGGTTTTATCTTTTTTAACGTTTCGCTGCTTATGTCTTCATACTTTACTGTCTTTCCATTTAGCCTATATTGAACACAAATTTTGATCTTTGAAAAGTTGTCTAAAACATCAAGTTTTGTAATCGCAATGTCTGTAAATCCGTTAATTTTTGTTGCAAATCTTATCATTTCTGCGTCAAACCAACCGCATCTTCTTTTTCTTCCGGTCGTTGTTCCAAATTCATTTCCTCTTTGAGTTAACGTTTCTCCATCTTTATCAAATAGTTCTGTAGGAAAAGGTCCAAATCCAACCCTTGTGGTATAGGCTTTACTAACTCCAATTATTCTTGTCACAAACTTAGGAGAAATTCCTGTTCCTGCCGTTGTATTGCCCGAGACTACATTTGACGCCGTGACAAAAGGATATGTTCCCCAGTCGTTATCCAAAAACATTCCATGAGCTCCTTCTAAAAGAACGTGTTTTCCTTTATCTAAGGCATCTTGGATAAGGCTGAAGGGCTCTTTTATAAAAGGTTTTATTTTATTAAATAACAAAAAGAAATTTTTTTCAATTTCTTTCTGACTTAAAGGTTTTTCGTTAAACGCCTTTAAGATTTTATTTTTAATTAAAAGCTGTGTTGTTAGTTTTTCTCTAAATTGGTTTTTATCCAAAAGATCAAAAATTCTTATTCCGTTATAGCTTACTTTATCGGCATATGTTGGCCCAATTCCTCTTCCGGTTGTCCAGGTTTTTTTGTCTCCCTTAGCTTCCTCATAAAGCCTATCGAATATTTTGTGATATGGCATTATGAGGTGGCATCTTGGGGAGATAAAGAGTTTTTTCTTAAGCTTGATTCCTGCAGCTTCAAGTATTTTGATTTCATTAACCAATACTTCTAAATCTAGAATTACTCCATTTCCAATTACTGCTTTAGATTTTTTGTTAAAAATACCAGAGGGGACAAGATGCATCGCAAATTTACCTTGAGGATTTACAACTGTATGGCCTGCGTTGTTTCCGCCGTGGAATCTTGCAACAATATCTGCATTTTTGGAAAGATAATCAATAATTTTGCCTTTACCCTCATCACCCCATTGAGCGCCGATAATAACAGTTGCTGCCATAAAACCTACAGTATTCTAGGTTAGTTTAATAGTAAAAGCAATATGCAAGTGCTACAATATGGGCACAATGGATGAAGTCTCCCAAATTAGAGAAAAAATAGATTTGGTTTCCTTTATTTCAGAACATCTTCCTCTTAAAAAAATGGGAAGGAATTTTAAGGCTAATTGCCCTTTCCATAATGAAAAAACCCCATCTTTTGTAGTTTCACCTGAACGCCAAATATGGCATTGCTTTGGTTGTTCTCGTGGGGGTGATTGCTTCACTTTTTTAATGGAGTATGAAAATATTGATTTTGGGGAAGCTTTAAGAACTCTTGCTAAAAAAACAGGGATTGAGCTAAAAGAGTCAGAATTTAGGAAAGGACAGTCATCGGAAAAAGAAAAACTCTATGAAATAAACAAGCTTTCCTTAAAATTTTATAACTACATCCTAAAAAATCACAAAGCTGGTACTAGTGCTCTTGAATATCTGTTGGGAAAAAGAAAATTAAATAAAGGCGTAATTGATACTTTTGAATTGGGTTTTGCGCCCAATACGCAAAGCGCACTATCTGATTATTTAATAACCAAGAAAAAATATACAGACAAAGATTTGATAACTGCTGGAATTTCAATACAAAGAAACGGAAAATTGATGGATTTTTTTAAAAACAGGATTATTTTTCCTCTTCTTGACCACAGGGGTAATGTGACTGGTTTTAGTGCTAGAGCATTAAACGACACTGACATGCCAAAGTATATTAATACCAAGGAAACCCTCGTTTATCACAAAGGCAGCATGTTTTTTGGCTTTAATTTATCAAAAGAGGAAATAAAACAAAAAGAAAATGCAATCGTTGTTGAAGGAGAATTTGATGTAATTTCTTTGTTTACAGCTGGAATTAAAAATACAGTTGCAATAAAAGGAACTGCATTAACAGAGGATCAAGTTAATTTATTATCTCGTTTTACTCCTAAAGTCACACTTTGTTTAGATCAAGACGAAGCAGGATTTGAAGCAACAAAAAGAAGCCTACCCTTAATAGAGAAAAAAGGTCTGACTACAAATATTATTATCTTAAAAGACGCCAAAGATCCAGATGAGGCTGTAAAAAAAGATCCAATTGCGTTCAAAGTTGCCTTGAAGGAATCTCTAAATATCTATGATTACTTAATCTCTTTTTATACGACTGAAAATATAAATAAAGGAATTGAAGGGAAAAGACAAATCACTCAAAACCTGCTCCCACTTCTTTCTCAAATTTCAAACGAGATTATTAAAGAACACTATATTAAAAAATTAAGTAAAAATATCGATACATCAATAGAGGCAATAGAAAGGGAGATAAATAAGCTTCAAAAGAAAGAAGAGGACAAAATTATTGTCCCTCAACAAAGTAAAAGATCAAGAAGAGAGGTTTTGGAAGAGTATTTGACTGCTTTAGTAATTCAAAATCCAAAACAAAAGGAAATATTAGAGGAAAACAAAGCAAATTTATTAAAGTATAAATTTGAAGTGCCTTCCTTTGGAAAAATCCTTGAGGCGCTTTTTGAATATTTTGAAAAAAACCAAAACTTTGACAACGGACTTTTTATGAATTATTTGGATAGCTCGCTTTTAAAATCATTTGATGTTTGCTTTTTATATCCACTTCCAAAATTTGAAACTGATCAAAAATGGGATGAGGAAATTAAAAAAGTAGCTTTGGAGTTAATTAACTTATATGTGAAACAAAGAGTAAAAGAGATATCGGACGAAATTAAGAAAGTTGAGGATAAAGAAAGCGAAAAAGCACAAAAACTGCAGGAAGAGTTTTCAAAATTACTCCTTTTGTTAAAAAGAGATCTTGAGGTTTAAAATCTAACAAGTTTCTGGTAAAATAGAGTTACGTTTATGAAGCAGCCCAATTTACTATCTGAGATTGTTTCCAGTGCCAAAAAAAGGGGATATATTACCCAAGAGGAAATATTGGCTTTATTTCCAAAACCCGAAGAGCACTTAGAAGAACTCGATAAGCTTTATGACAAATTAATGGCTCAAGATATTGACGTCTTCGAATCTGTTGCTGCACAAAACGAAGAAGAAAAGCCAATTGAGGATCTTGAAAAAGAATTAGAAGCCTTAACAGTGCTTTCTGAAGGAACTGTTTCAGATCCTGTCAGGATGTATTTAAAAGAAATTGGAAGAATTCCTCTTTTAACATTTGATCAGGAAATTAATCTTGCTAAAAAGGTAGAAAAAGGAGACAAAAAGTCAAAGCAGGTATTAATTAACTCAAATCTTCGTTTAGTAGTGTCGATTGCTAAAAAATATGTTGGGAGAGGCTTAACTTTGCTTGATTTAATCCAGGAAGGAAATCAAGGCTTAATTCGTGCAGTTGAAAAATATGACTGGAGAAGAGGTTTTAAGTTTTCAACTTATGCGACTTGGTGGATAAGACAATCTATAACCAGAGCCATAGCGGATCAGGCAAGAACAATTAGAATCCCAGTTCACATGGTTGAAAACATTAATAGATTTTTAAGAGCTTCAAGAAAACTAATGCAAGAGTTAGGCAGAGAACCAACTCCTGATGAAGTTGCAAAAACTCTTGGAATTGAGCCAGATAAGGCACTGGAAATTATTAAAATTTCCCAAGAGCCTGCCAGCTTGGAATCTCCTGTTGGAGATGAAGACGACAGTAGGCTTGGTGACTTTATCCACGATTCGTCGGCTCCAACTCTTTTTGATACTGCATCAAGAGAGCTATTAAAAGAACAAATAGAACAAGTTTTATCAACTCTTTCTGACAGGGAAAAAAGAGTTTTAGAAGAAAGGTTTGGTTTAAAAGACGGAAGACCAAAGACGCTGGAAGAAGTTGGCAAAATGTTTGCAGTAACAAGGGAGCGCATTAGACAGATTGAGGCAAAAGCGCTTAGAAAATTAAGACATCCATCTAGGGGCAATAAGCTTAAGGATTATTTAGGTTAGACAGTTGCAATTCTAATTGTTGAAGTACCAGCCTTTGATGTCCAATGATCTCCGTGTAAAACTATAAAATTATCGCCTGTTTTACAAAGTCCCCCGTCTCTTAGTTTATCTAGCGCTTTTACAATATCTGATTTTGTTATTTCACTTTTTTGATCTAATGAGTCTTGAAAAATAGGTAATACTCCAAAGCTAAGAGAAAGTTTTCTGACCAGATCGCTTTTAGGACAAAAAGCAAAGATAGGTACGTGGGGTCTGTATCGAGATAACATTCTTGCAGTTTTTCCACTCTCTGTAAAAATAAGAAATCCTTTTACTGTTTCTTTTCTAATTTTTAATACCTTATATAAATTAAATGCGCTGTCGCATACCATTTGCGATACGTCTGAAAGTTGGTAAGTGAATAAATTTCTAATATCAGGATGTCTATTTTTGTTTTCACTGTAGCTTACGACCTTTGCCATTATCTTTACAGCTTGAGTTGGATATTTTCCATTTGCAGTTTCTCCTGATAGCATTACAGCGTCTGTAAAATCATAAACTGCATTTGCAACGTCAGAAACTTCGGCTCTTGTTGGAATCGGTCTTTGAGTCATAGACTCTAGCATTTGGGTTGCTGTGATTACAGGTATTCCTTTTTGAATGCATTTTCTAATAATTTGTTTTTGAAAAAAGGGAACTTCTTCTAAAGATAATTCTACTCCCAAATCTCCCCTTGCGATCATAATTGCATCACTTGCGTTTATAACGTTATCTATATCCGAAATTGCTTTAGGAGTTTCAATTTTAGCTATAATTTTTGACTCCAAATCTATTTTTTTCATCTCATCTTTTAATGTTTTTATGTCATTTGCGTTTCTGACAAATGAGAGGGCAATAAAATCAACTTCCAAATCTTTTGCAAGATTAAGACCCATCCTGTCTCCATCGTGAATTACAGGAAAATCAAAATCTAAATTGGCAATATTGATTGTTTTTTTATTTAAAAGCGTTCCGGAGGATTGTGACTCAAGATAAGTTTTGTCATTCTCAATTCTAACAACAAACTCAAAAAGCCCATCATCTGCCGAAACCCTTTGTCCATCTTTAAGTGAGGAAATAATATCAGGCGGTGTAAAAGAAATTCCTTTTTCTTTTATGCCTAAAGCTTTTGAAACAAGAATTCTTTCTCCAATTTCAAGATCTATTTTGTCAAACGGAAGAGACAATCTTATTTCAGGCCCTTGTAAATCCAAAAGCGTAGCAACTGAAGCATTTAGTTTCTTGGCTACATTTTTTACCCGTTCAATTCTTTCCTTATGCCACTCTAAATCGCTATGTTTGAAGTTAAATCTAATAACATTTACGCCTAAATTTATAAGTTCTTCTATTTTCTCTTTACTATCAGTTGCAGGTCCGATAGTTGCAATAATTTTAGTAAGTTTTCCTATCATAAGCTTTAATTTTACTTTAAAAGGAAATAAGAGTAAAGGATTGGTGGGTTAATTGAATGGAACTCCCCGTAAATCATTTTCTAACGCGTAAGCTTCTGCTTTATCTCGTTTTGCTATTAAATTTTTATATGCTCTATGTGCATTATCTGATCTTACCCAAATTGCCCATTCTTCTGGACTTGCTGTCCATGGTGCTGGTTCTGGCCCGGGAGCCAGGGGAATAGGATCGTGAATATCGAATATTGGGGCAAGTGGGTGTTCTTGGTAAACCGTTGCAGATTGGGGAAGGGTTAATACAGAAGCTTTTGCTTCTGTCTGCGGAGCGATAGTAACTCTTCCTAAGACTCTTCTTTTCTTTTCTCCTTGGGGCTGAGGCGAGACTAATCCTCCTCTTTGCTCAAGACCACCGCCGACAAACGGACTTCGTACAGGGCCCATTGACATATTTCTAATCATCTCTCTTTCTTGTGAAAAGTCAAGTCGTAGGAGTAGTGTTTTTCACGGATTGGTGGGCTAAATGTGGGGTTAGATTTATTGCGGGGATTGCGCTCTACGCGGCCGAAGGAGATAAAACCGATAGAAGAGTAGGTTTTTCTAATTTAGATCCAAATTTAGTTAAATTTATGATGGGGTGGTTTATCGAATTTGCTCATACTCCTCTAGATAGAATGCGTGGAGGATTATATTTACATGAAGACCTAGATGAAACGGCATCAAAAAAATTCTGGTCGAATTTAACAAGAATTCCTTTAAATCAATTTCATAAAGTTTTTTTGTTAAAAATAAAAAAGGAGATAAATTTAAGAAAAACATACATGAATATGGCGTTTTTTCTATACGTTTAAGTGATTCCGCTACTCATAGACGAATCATGGGCTGGATTTACGCATCATTTAATGGTAAAATTTGAACATTCCGCGATAGCTCAATGGTAGAGCAGGAAACTGTAAAATAATGCAGCCCTCAATGGAAATGTTGAGGAGAAAAACTGGGCTAATTCGGGGAAACCCCTAGGGGCAATCCCGAGCTAAATCTCGCAAGAGTAAATGTGTAGAGACTATATACCCAGGACCTAACTCGCAAGATATGGTCAAGAGATAGTCCACGCTTCGATGAAAGTCGGGGATAAGTGTAATTTCAAGGTTCTAGGTTCGAATCCTAGTCGCGGAGCCAGAGTTGATTATCTGCGTAATTTAGTATCGTATCAAAGGGTTTTAGCCCGTCATATCGTACTAATTTACCTTCTACCCTAAGGTTCGATAGTACAAGCTTGATTAACTGCCTTCTTTCCTCAACTTCTGAACTTTTGAAAAGCTCGTAAGCCCGATTTGATAGTTCTAGTAGGTATTTAGCCGTGATGTAGTAGTTATCTTCGGCTTCTTGAAGTAATGCAAGACGAGTATCAATATCTGCTATTTGCTCACGAAACGACTGATAGAATTTGTCATATTCATCGTCAGTAATACGCCCTTTGAGTTTATCCAAGTAAAGATTATCCAGCATATTTGTAATAGCTGTGTGTTCTTTAGTTAGCTTTTCGTACTGTTTATTATGAAAATCCATTTTGTCTTGGTGCACTACGTTTAGGTTTTCAACTATTTGCTCTAAAACCCAATCGGGAAGCTGTAGTCTCTTAAAAACATTGCCTACCTGCTCGGTTATAGTATCTTCTCGTAGCCATTCAGCCCCGTGCTTGCCGTTGTATTGTGTGCAATGGTAATAGATAATTCCTTTGTGCTTTTCAGGGGTAACAGATAGCCCACAATGACCACATCGTAGTAGTCCTCGATACACATAAGATAAGCCCGCAAACTTATATCTTTTTTTATTAAACCCTGCTTTTATTTTTTGAACTTGGTCAAATAAGGCTTTTGTAATAAGAGGCGGGTATTTGTGAGGATACATCTTTTTATTCCACACCATCATTCCATAGTAAAAAGGGTCTTTTAGGTATTTATCGGTAAGACCATGCGACCAATCAACCCCATATTCTTCTTTTAATTTCTTGCGTAGCAAATCCATTGAAAAACTACCCGTGGCATACCATTCGTAGGCTTTCTGGATTATGCGGGAAGCAAGCTCATCAACAACTATTTCAGTTTTGTCTTTGCTTACAGGAACTCGTTTATACCCATAAGAAGGTTTGCTTGGATATGTACCCATTCTAAGCATTTGTTCTTGTGCCCGTTTTACATTATCGCTAATGGCATCGGAGTAGTATTTTGCAAGACCAAGACTGATACTAAAATTAAACTTTTCAACTGCGGATAACTGGCTATTGATAACTTGACCATCTGATACAAAGTGCAATTCCACTTCGTCTTTCAATGCCTTATCATAAAGCGTAGAAACTCTTTTATCAAAAATGTTACGAGATAATCTATCTACTTTGTCAAAACATACAGCTATTTTTTCTTTCTGCTCAAGAACTAAATCAAGGATACCATCAAAATCACTACGCTGATTCTTATATGCACTTTCATCAAAACTAAACTCTTTGATGATTTCAAAACCTTTGTTTTGACAGTATTTTTTCAGTCGTGCTATTTGAGCAGGTAAAGAATTATTAGCTTCTTTTTGTTCTTCTGTGCTAACTCGTGCGATAATTATTGCTTTAATCATATTTTTGTATTTCTTGATATAACTCTTTTTGCTGTTGTTGTAATCCAGCGTCAAAGATAATATGATATTCAAAGTTCTTATTTACCTCCTGAAAGTCCTTAAACCCAACTTCTTTTGCAAATACCTCATTAAAAATCTCGTCTTTCTTTCCCTTGTATGTTTTTTTGTTTTGTTCATAATTAAGACGTTCTTGGTTTGTCTTAACTTCCACAACTAAAAATCTATTTTTTGTTGTTTCAATAAGAAAATCAGGAAAATAGCGGGCAAGTTTTTTCTCTGTTGGACTAAAGTATTCAAAATAAAAGTCGTTATGAACGCTATCAGAAACGCCTCCTGTAAAGTAAATATCAACTATTGCTTCGTCCTCATCAAGAACTTCCCGCAAATAAGCAAATAATCCTTTCTCGTCCTTGCTATCAAAATTGTATGGATTTATATGAAATCCAAGTCTTCCGTTTGCGATATTTGTTTTATAAACAACCAAATCATTTTTATTCTGTTGGACATTTATTTTGAAGGGATACTGCTTTGTCAATTCAAGTTCTTCCTCAATGATTGTTTCCTTTTCCTTGTATTTGTAGGCGTGGTTTAATATCTGCTCTATAGTAAAAGTGAGATTGCTTAGGTTGTGGTTCATTCTGGTTGTAATTTCATCTTTTGATTGCCCTTGTAGCAATATGTCCTCAATAACAAGACAGGGAAGAAGCGTATAGCGGTTTATAATTTCAACAATATCGTAAAAAGTAAAACTTCCTTTAATTGAGAGTTCTTTTCTTGATAATTTCTGCGTATATTCCGCTTTTTGTTCTTTGTTAAGTAAAATTCCACTCTCTGCAATATAAGGAAGATAATTTTGTGAATTAAAGTTTTTCCAATCAATTTTCAGTTTACTTATATCTTTACTTGTTGCTGAAATAATTTCTTTGAGCTTCTTTTTAACCTTAATTTTTTTCTTTTTCTCAACTACAAGTGTATGCTCAATTGCCTTCTGTTCTTGGTTGGTAAGCTCCTCTAATGTTGTCGCAAAATTATTCTTAAGCTCTCGGTCTAATACCTTGTAGTTTTCATCAGAAAGAAAGATAGTAGCCGTTGTAGAATTGTCCCCTATGCTTCGCAGACATCGGGTAGAGGATTGCAAGACAAAGATTGAGCTTTGTGGTTTTCTATATAAAGCACAAGCGACAAGAGACCTGCAATTCCAGCCCTCTGTGCCTTTACCCACAAGCAATACGAACTGTTTTTCGCTATCTTGCGTATCTAATTTCAAGAAGTCGTCTTTGCTTTTTTCTGCCTCTGTGTGATATTCAAGGATTTTATCCTGCGGTATTTTGAGTTTACTAAGTATTGCTTCAAGTTTTGGTCGTAGTTCGGTCTGTAAGTCCTCTATATTTGAGGCATAAAAAGCGATTTTAGGTAGTTTTCCTTCAAGACGGTTCTCTTTATACTCGTTCCAAAATTTACCTATAACATCTTCAATAAAACCCTCTGTCTTTACATTGGAATACCCTAAGAAGCGGACTTGCTTAAGTATCCCTTTTTCTATACCTGCTTTTAGCCCAAAATGGTATACAACATCAGAAATCATCTTATTGTTTATGTAGGGTGTCCCTGTGAGGTTTACAACGCCAACAAGCGGGGTTTTTGCTTCCCTGTGAATATAGTTTATGGTTTCTTTTGTTTTCTTAAGACTTCCTTCAAGAGTAGTCCCAAAAGAGTGATGAGCTTCATCTACGAAAACCATTAAATCATTAAGTTCCCGTATTGCTTGGAGTCTTTTATTTTCTACAGCTCTATTCTTTAATACGCTCTCATCTCTAAAAAGAGTTGCTTGATTGTTTTCAATATGTCTTGTCTTAAGAATTATTTTTTGGGAATTTGAAACAACAACATTGTAATTACCAATAGGGGTTAGAGCCGTGTCTGTGCTCTCAAGATAGTGATATTTTATATTCAATACTACTGACTGATATTCACGAGGCAATACCTTTGTATAGTCAAAGCTCTTAATCTCCTTGAGACTTTCAATAATGGTTGTGTCAGGAGCAAACACAAGTGCATTTTTAGCAAATCTTTTATCTGCTGTATGGTAAAAGGAAAGGACAAAATCATATAACATCATTGTTCCCATAAGTATTGTTTTTCCTGCTCCCATTGTAAGGGCATAAACTTGGTTTGCGTAGTCAATCCCGTTGTATTGCTCGTGAATACGCTTATTGATTTTTTCTTCCTTGTCCTTATCAAACACAAGCTCATAAGCCTGTTCTTTCGTTAAACCTAACGAGCTTATTAAATCCTTCTCGTTGTCAAAAATTGCTTTTACAATTTCAACTGAAGGCTTATTTCCAAGAACCTCCTTGAGGTAAATGTATGTTTCAAGAGCTTCTATTTGAGGTTCGTGAAGAAATCCTACTTTTTTAATATGAGTAAGTATGTTCAGCGTTTCTTTTTCAATTCCCTTATAGCCGTTACTACGCCAATCAACGACTTTGTTTTGTATAGCAGTTATTAAAGGATTTTCCATCACTTACCCTCAAGTTTTTTCGTTTCTTCATTTGCTTTTAGTAGTTTTTTTCTTTCTTTTTCAAGTTCTTTAATGTGTTTTTCAGGTTTGAGAGCTTCAGGCATTGTGCCACCAATCTCACGAATTGTTTGCCTTATTTTCTTACCAACTTCAAAATGAGTATTGCTTGCTTTGTAATCTCCTTTTATGTCTTCATTTCTAATCTTCTCATCTGTTTGGGTAATACGAAATAGGTTAGCCGCAAGCTCTGTTGTTCCAGCCCTATCTAACACATCATCTTTGCCTATTCCTTTCTTATTCTGAATTTGGTCTTTCCTCATACCATATAAACCTTCGTATCCAGAATTATTGAAACGACCAAAATTACTTACTCCTGCCTGTTTTGCGGTAGCAAATAATTTCTTATTGTGGTCTTTTATCTCGCCTCTTACAAAGAGTCTTTTTTCATTCTCTGCTAATTGCTGGAATACTTCTTGTCTTCGTGTTTGAATTGCAAAATAAGTCTGTGCTGTCGCTATTGCCTGCTTAGAAGAGTCCCCATTTTGAGCTATAAGATAACACGCATAACGGGATAATTTATAGTCTTTAACTTCACGCTCACTGCCTGACCCTATCTTGACCATTTTCCCGATGTCGGCAAAATGGTTTGTTACACTTTGACCGCTATTTATACAGGCGACTTTTGCTTTTGCGATAACAACGCTATCAAAATTGCTCCATTTATCATAATCAAGTAGGGGCATCAATTGACGAGCTTCCCAATACTCAACTCCATTTTCATCAATCTTCTTGATGTCTTCAAAATTCTTATGTGGTGCTTTTATAGTTATATCGTCAGTCATAATATAAATTAGGCTATAATTTCAAATGTTTCAAAGTATTCTTCTCCTAATACATCAACAATCTTTATCGCAACCGTGTTTTTCCCGCTTTTTTCGTAGGTATAACTGTATTCTGCTTTTATCAATTCCTTCTTATCGGGAAGGTCAATAATCTCTGCGTTAAAGAGTTTCCCATCGTAATCAACATCAATTGCAACGCTGTCTATTATTTGTTTGAAATCTTCAACTTTTGCCTGTGTCTTTTTATCAATTATTTTTTCGTTTTCAAGCTCTAACTTACGCATTAAGATAGGGGAATAGAACTCTTTAATAACAACTGATAATTTTTTATCCTTAGCTTTTACTTCAATTCGTGCTTCAGGTTTTTTCTTGAAGATTAGAGATTTTTTGTCGTTAAGAATATCCCGTATAATAACTTTTACGCCAGTTTTATTTTCTTTATTGAGATAATCTTCTGCATCAAGCTCTGCTCCTGAGCAAATAATAATCACGCCTTCTTCATAGATTTCTTCGCTTCCTTTTGAGGTAGTCTTGGGAGTAAAAGTATCAATTGCGTCTTCTATATTCTTAAGAGCAGTTTTTATATCTAACTTATTCAAGACTTTATTTAGAGGCATTATTTTTACAAATTTGCTATCAAGAACTCCATCAAATTGGCTTCTTTTTATTGGTTCAATCCCATACATTTCCATTACTATTTCTTTTGCTTCAATTTCGTTCTTGAAAATGTCATAGTCGTTTACATTGTAGATTTTGAAAGCCATTAGACCTTTGAAATCATCTTTTATAAGTTTCTGATTTGATTTTTCCTGTTCTTCAATAATTTGAGCCAAACGCTTAGTAGAAGTTTGAATTGCTCCTGTATTTATATCGCAACCAATCCACTTTCTACCTAATCTTTGAGCAACTGCCATTGTCGTTCCGCTACCCGCAAAGCAGTCCAGAATTAAATCTCCCTCATTTGAAGCAATTCCAATTATGCGGTCTAACAAGGCTTCGGGTTTTTGGGTTGGATAATCAGACCTTTCAATTGCCATTGGGTTTACAATTGGAATATCACGCCAGATGTTTTGAAGAAGTTGCCCTTGATACTCGTCTAAATAAATTTTTCTATAAATACGCATATTATGGTCTTTAGGAATTAAAAGTTCGTTCTTTTTATATAATTCTTCTAATCTAGCTTTTGAGTAAAGCCAGCCTGTTGGAGGTGGGTTTATGCCCATAAAAACATATTTCAGGTTTGGTCTATCCAATGGGTTTATTAAAGGAGACTTCATATACTTTCTTCCGTCTCCATCATCAAAAATAAATCTTTCCTTAATGTATTTTTTTGTATTTTCGTCCTCTGAAGAATAAATAGGATTAAATGTATAGTCTTGAGACTTGGAATACCACAAAATAGTATCATTGGTAATACCTAATTGTTTTCTTGCAAAAGATGTAGCAGATTTTCTTTGCCATATTATTTCATTTACAAAATTATCTTCTCCAAAAATCTCGTCCATTATCAATCTTAAGTAATGGGATTTATGCCAATCACAATGTAGATAAACGCTTCCAGTCTCAGTCAATAACTCCTTCATTAAAAGAAGTCTTTCATACATAAATTGCAAGTATTCGTCATTTTCCCAAATGTCCGTGTATTGTTTTTCTTCCAAAATTCCTTCCTGTATACCTTCTACTCGTTCTCCTCTAACCTTTACCTTTCTAACATAATCAGCTTTGCTATCAAAAGGCGGGTCAATATAAATAAGGTCAATTTTCCCCCTGTAATCTTTTAGGAGATGAGAAAGAACTTGAAGGTTGTCTCCCCAAAAGAGCTTGTTAAATTCTGTTGAGTTTTTGATGCCATAAACTTCTTTTTCCTGTGCAGGATACCACTCAACTCTTTCAAGAGGGTGTTTACCTACCCAAGTAAGCATTGGTCGTCCCTTCGCTTTTGTTATTTGTTGTATGTCATTTTGTTTGCTCATAATTATTTCTTCCTTCCTTGCTCTACAAATTTATTTAGGTCGCTTTCCTTGATACGATACTGTTTTTGTACTTGAAATGCCTTAAGGTTCCCAGCTCGTATCCAACGATAAACCGTCAAGTAAGTGACCTTAAGAATTTGAGCGATTTCTTGAATACTATAAAATTTTTCTTCCATTTTAATTGGCTTTATCATTGTTTATCATTTTGTCTTGAAAGTCAACAAGCTTTAATGGCTCAAAACTGGTTAGATTTTTGCGGACAATATCAAAAGGGCTTTTTGTAATAGGCAGTTTGACCTGCTGCGCTTCTGCAAATAACCTATACCAGCTCCTATCACTATATTTGCCGAACATTGTTCGTAATTCACGAGGCGTAAAATCATCAAAGACTTTTTTAAGACCAAAAAGCTGTATAGTGCGTTTTACTCCTAACGCAGGATTGTTGATTATTAAGTCAGCTAGCAGGGCTTTTGAGTCAGATGCTCTGTAATCAAGTAGTTTGGGTCGTTGTTTTTCCATTTCATTTAGGTAGTATAAAAGGATCTGTTGAGAGATATTTTGACTAAACAGATCTTGAAAAGTAAGATCCGTTTCTATCTTGAGCGTCTTAAATAACTGCTTCATTTTTTGACGACTATTAAGTCTAACTTCTATTCGTAACACTTCTAGTTTTTTTCTTTCGGTAATCCCATCAAAAAGATTGAGCTGTAGGGAATTATCTTTTTCTATTGCCCGCTTATCGCTCTTTTTAGCCATTTCCAAATCTTTAATTTTATCGTAGAAAGCTACCTCGTAAGAATTACTATGCCACTTATAACTATGTCCATCATTGCGATAATCGGTTTGGTTTACATCAAGAGCAAGGGGTATATTTGCCTCTTTAATCTTGCTTATCAAATAGTGAGGCGTTGACCCGTCAGTAAGTGGGACATTTTTCGAGTAATGGACTGTTGATACAGGTGCGGATACAATTTTTACAGTGAATATCCTTACCCCCATTGTTTTTAATACTTCACTTAATAAGTTAGTTATTTTGATAAAATCGCTATCTTGTAGCTCATCAAAATTATTTTTATAAAGCAATTTTGGAAGTGATAGCTCAATTGATAAAGTTTCCTCAAAACGCCCAGTGGCATTGAATCGTTTTGTTAAGGTAAGTCGTGGTTTGTATATTCCATTTAGAAGCTCTGTTTTTGTAGGATTTTGCACAAGGGTAAAATACCCTCTTGAGGCATTTTGCCTTTCTTTTTGGAATAAACTAACATCTGTAATCCAAAACATACTTTTATCCAGTATCAATTTCATCGTGTCTACCATAGGTTTTCATTACATCTTCAAATTTACTGATGACCTCCTTTTCAATAGATTGTGCAAACTCTTTGTTAATCGGATGGAATATATTTATATTTCTCATGCCTACTTTCTTGGTAGGATAAAGAAGCCTGTACCCGCCTTCGGGTCGTGTCAGAATACCGACAGAGCCTAAGTAGAGGTTGTTATCCAATACGAAGCTCACAAAAGCAACTAAGCCGTCTTGTGGTTTGATGGGAATAATTTGTATTTCTGATATGCTCATTACTTCCCTTTCTTTGTTCTTTGGTCAATTTGAACAAACAGCCCAAATAACTTTGTAAGTCTATCTTTATATTCCTCAATTTCCTCGTCAGATAACTTCTTCCCGTACATCTGCTCAAGAAAAGCCTTTAATTTTTCGTTTTTTGATAATGCTCGTGTCATACAAACAAGGTATCAATGAAATGAAGAACTGTCGTTGTGGTAGGGCAACTTGGGTATCTGCGGGTATAAAAAGGAACAAAAGGGAATAATTATTAGTGGGGCAGGATAAGTTTACCTCCGCCTTTAATAAGTTTGATAAGAGGTTTTTTCATTTCTTCTAAATCCCTTTTTGTTATTGGGTTTCTAAATTGGATAGCGTTTTTTGAAACACTGATAAATACTTCTTTTGTATCGCCTTCAAAGCCTAAATTCTCAACAATTTTATGCAACGATTTATTTAGCTTAACGCCAATTGCCTTTTCAATCTGCTCTTTTGTAAAGCTCTCGTTTGGGTGTTTGTATAGATAATCAAACACGAGGTCATTTTCACTGTTAAAGTCTGGCTTACCTATTTGAGCATTGTTCATTAAGATTTGCCTCTGCTTTGTATATGTAATCTCATAAACAACATCACTCTTTTCTTCAGGCTGTTTGCTTGTGGCTTTTTTCCCGTCTTCATCTGTTTTTTTATTCTTTGTTTCAGGTTTTGGTGTAGCATTTTCTCTTTTTTTATATTCTTCTGTCAATTCTTTTAAGAGAGTTTCAAATTTAAGCAAATCAACTACAACCTCAATATCTCCATAACCCCCAGAATAATCTTCAATATACTCAAATTCCAACACAACGCCCATATTGCTAAGATATTTAACTCCTTCTCCACGATAGTCCTGATAAATTCGTCTTGTACCAATACTATCTTGCGGGAATAAAAGAGCAAACCTTACCAATGAGGGCAAGGATGGAATACGAACAGTTGTAGAATTAGCTATTTGTAGCTTCCCGTTTATATCCAGTGCAACATCTAATGCTTTCAAAAGATTTATCCAATCAAGGTTTCCCAATCTGCTTTTTTGCTTGAGAACATACCCCTCGTACCATCTATCAAAAATGTCCTTTATTTCAAGGAGAAAAAACTCTTTTTTCCCTTCTAAAGCATCACTTATATCGGTAAGGCTCTTGATGGCAGAAGGAATGTCTTGAACAGACAAGATTTCCTCATCATCCTGCAATTTTAGGAGAATATCATAGATTTCATGGGTATTAAGATTTTTTAATCCATTGTCTGCTGTTAGGTAGAGTTTTGTCCCGTGTCCCTTACGAGTCAGCTTTCTGGCTTCAAAAATAGCTTTAACAATAAGGTCAAGTTTGTCTTCGTATGTCATTACATCTTCAAATTTGTTTATCATATTTTATCAATTTTTGGTAAAATAGTCTCGTATGCAAAATAAAAACTTGAGATACCAAAATTTTATACTTGACCCTTCTTCCTATCAGTTAGCGGTATCAAAAAAATGGGTTCCATAGTTGTAGTTAGGTGATGACAGACTAAACGAAGTAAAGGTTACTCCTTTAACTTGGAACAAAGAATTTGATACCAGAGAAGATGCTGATGCTTACGCTATTGCACAGGCAAAAATGTTTATTGATAAGAAATCACCATGAAAAACTTACCGCTAGAACACTATCCACCTCTCGCTAGAAAAGCTGTTATTTTTCTAAATGGGGCAAAAACCTTATATGAAATTCCTAATAGGTTAATGGGTTCATGGGAAGCATCTTATTATTTACTGTCTCATGCCCTTGAACTTTCGATAAAAGCGGTCGTATTAAAGGAAACTGGGAAACGACCACCATTTATTCACGACAAAGAGATACTTGCTGGAAAATATAAGGCAGAGTGTGGATTTTCAGATGAAGAGGTTAATACAATCATAAAATTAAAGCAACTAAACAATGGTCTTGGCGGATTGCGTTATGATAACGAACCACAAGGTCAGTTTTTACCATCAACATTTCAGAATGGTGTAAAAATAGTAGAAAGATTGTTAGAGAAATTTCAATCTTAATTAGGCGTACGAAGGCTGTAATTGAAAGGTCTCAAAAACTGTTTGGATATTTGCTAGACTAAATCCGAACTCTATTTCTTGGTTCTTGAACATATCAACCAAGGGGAGCCGATTAAGCCTGTATATAAAGCTATAACGATAAGATGGTACTAGGCCGGTAGACCGAGCTGGTTATCCCCGAAAATTTAACTCAGAAACCCCAGTTATATGTATTGACAAAGTATGTACAAGTAAGTATAATTCATTATATGCAGTATAAGGGATATAAAATTGAGTTTTCTGAGGAGAAAAATTTGTTGCTTCAGGAAATAAGAGGTATATCCCTTGAGAATGTTATCCAGGCAATTGAAGACAATGGAATCCTAGATGATTTGAAGCATAAAAACCAGAAATACGTTCATCAAAGAATATTAGTCATAAAGATAGGGGAATATGCTTTTGCTGTTCCATATGTACAAGATCAAAAAAAGAAAACAGTTTTTCTAAAAACAGTTTATCCAAGCAGAGTATTGACAGCTATTTACATGAAAGGAGGGATGAAAAAATGAAACATACATTTGATAAATATGAACAACAAGTTGAAGACAGCCTGTCTAAGGGTGAATTTGTTAGTACTTCTGACTTTGAAGATACGAAGCAAATGTTTCAAGAGGCAGCTAAAAATTATCTTCAGCTACAAGAAACCAGAAGTATCACTTTACGAGTTAAGAAAGAAGATCTGATAAAAGTCAAAGCTACTGCTAAGAGAAACGGTATAGCCTATCAGACCTTGATTAATTTATTAATCCGTCAGTATATAAATAAAGAGACCGAAGTGGTTTTATAATTTCCTTTTCTTGATATGTCTCCATCAGCCTAGCCCAGAAAGTTAAAGCTGGTGCGAACTGTGAATACGACGGGGAGCTGACTAAGCCTGTATATAAAGCTATAACGATAATCTGGTACTAGACCAACAGGCTGAGCTACATCCCATAGTTGACTAAGTGTATCGGTTTAGATATAATTTTCTCTTATGTCGCCTAGAATAGAAATTTACTCCACGATACCAGGAGGCCAAACAAAACGGGAATCTATAGAGTTACCTGATTTATCTGGTGAGTATGAAACCCCCCTTGGTTCTACGGTCTTAGATATGAGCAAGATTGATCCTTCTAACGAGATACAGTTACTTAGAATCTTCGATAGAGAAGTCCATTTATCCCCAGAAGGAAGAGGGTCTGAGCAAGTTGCTCCTGGAGTCAGAGTGCATATCGCTTTGCATGAGCCAATAAGAAAACCAGGGGAATGGGTTAGGGTTAGAAGAAGGAAACAGGGTAGAAGAGTTATGTGGATACCTAAACCGCAGCATAATACTTTCTAACATCATCCATCCCCACGGAGCTAGCGAACGGGAGGTTTTGGTGGACGATTTGCTCTTGGATTCCTCAATTGTTTTTCTAGATCTCTTATTGATTGATTTGGTTGGTTAGCTTTTAAAGATAAATTTGCTAATAAACTTAATCTGTATATTGTTCTTTGCCTTTTTCCAGAAACTTGATCCGTTGGTTCTCCTTCGTTCATATTTAGATTATATCACTGAGATATAATAAGTTCTAACATCCTCTATTTCTTGAGCAAAATGATCTACAGAGCTTCTTAATATAACCCAATAGTGTGGTTTGAAATAATCAGGTGGTATAGAGGAAACCGAGAAGATTGAGAAACCAAGGGCGTTTTACAGATGTAACGCTACCGTTATCAGCGTTGATAATTGTTTCCACGGGGGCTGTTACAGGCATAATCCCCAAGAACTTTCTCTCCTGTGTTCCTGTTACCTCATAATATGCTTGTCCAGCTTGTGCACCTAATACTGCTGATTGTATGGTGGTTGGTTTATCGGCAGGTTGGACACCATTTAATGCCTGTGAAGGAAGTGAGTTGATAATGATTACTCCATCTGGAGTTTTTATAGCAACTGTCTGAGATTTTGGATCAATAACAACGGGATAATTCGTCTGGACTGTAATGCCTCCGTTAACCAAGGTGACCGTACCATTTTTAT
>CAYWPH010000007.1:0-27812 GCA_964460145.1 uncultured Gammaproteobacteria bacterium
AACTTCTAAATTTGTCCGTTGCTAATAGTTTTTAGAATTGATATAATAGGGAGGAATTTAGATTAGATAAGTATTTTATATGCCACTTAGTCCTTCACAGAAAAAAGACATAATAAAAGAATTTCAAACAGTAAAAGGCGATACAGGAAGTCCTGAAGTTCAAGTTGCGCTTTTAACACATAGAATTGATAGACTAACGGAACATTTAAAACTTCATGGGCATGATAATCATAGTAGACGTGGGCTTTTATCAATGATTGCAAAAAGAAGAAGACTAATTAACTTTTTGGAGAAAGTGGACAAAACCAGGTCCTCTGAGATTACAAAAAGAGTTGGACTTAAAAACTAAGAAATAAATTTTAATGAAAAAAACCTCAGTAAGTACACAAATTGCAGGAAAGACATTGACGTTGGAAACAGGTGAACTAGCCAAACAAGCTACTGTTTCTGTTTTGGCACGCCTTGGAGATACAATGGTTTTAGTTACTGTTGTAGCAGGTCAAAAAAACACAGAACTTGATTATTTTCCTTTATCAGTTGAATACGTTGAAAGACTTTATGCTGGAGGAAGAATTAAGGGATCAAGATGGGTAAAAAGAGAAGGAAGACCAACAGATGATGCAATTCTTACAGGAAGATTAATTGATAGATCTATTAGGCCTCTTTTCCCTAAAAGTTACAAAAAAGATGTGCAAGTAGTAATTACTGTTTTATCAGTTGACGGAGAAAACGAACCGGATGTTTTATCAATCATTGCAGTTTCAGCAGCACTGCATGCATCACCAATTCCATGGGGCGGACCAGTGTCAGCTGTAAGAGTAGGCCACGTTAAAGAAACCGGAAATGGAAAAGTAGAACTTATCATAAATCCAGGAAGCGCAGAATCTGATTTTTCAGAATTAGATTTAGTTGCAACACAAACTAAAGATAAAACCCTCATGCTTGAGGCAGGAGCTTTGCAGATATCAGAAGATGTGATGCTTGAGGCAATTAAAAAAGCCCACGTTGAAAACAAAAAAATAATTGATTTAATTGAAGATTTTGCAAAAAAGGTTGGAAATAAAAAACAAGAAGCACCAATAGGCACTGCACTTAACGAAATGGTTCTCTCTTTAGAAAAAAATTATAAAGACGAAATTTTAGCTTTAATACCTCTTCGTGCCGGTAAAGAAGCAAATGGAGGAGAAGCGGGAGATTTAATAGATAAGATTATTGAAAGCGAAAAGATGGCAAAACCGGAAGCTAATGTTGATAAGAAGCTTATCGCTCAGGCTCTGGAAAAAGTTATGTTTAAAGGCATTCGATTAGATGTATTAAAAAAGAAAAAAAGACCAGACGGAAGAAAAGTAGATGAAGTAAGACAAATTGAAGTAAAAGTAGGATTACTTCCAAGAACTCACGGAAGCGCAATTTTCCAAAGAGGAGACACTCAAGCTTTAACAGTTGTAACACTAGGATCTCCCAGAATGGAGCAGTTAATTGAATCAGCAGAAGGCGAGGAAGCAAAAAGATATATGCATCATTATTCAATGCCTCCATATAGTATTGGTGAAACAGGAAGAATGGGTACTCCATCAAGAAGAGAAATTGGACATGGAGCTTTAGCAGAAAGAGCACTGGCAGCAGTTATTCCAAGTCAGGATAATTTCCCATATACGATAAGAGTAGTATCAGAAATTCTTTCTTCTAATGGATCAACGTCAATGGCTTCAACTTGCGGATCAACTCTTGCATTGATGGATGCCGGAGTTCCAGTCTTAAAACCGGTTGCAGGAATTGCAATAGGTCTTATGACAGGTGAAGATCCAGATAAAGAATATGTTTTACTTACAGATATCTTAGGTCTTGAAGATTTTTCAGGAGATATGGATTTTAAAGTCGCAGGAACAGAAGCTGGAATAACAGCAATTCAGCTTGATGTAAAGATAAAAGGCTTAAATATTGACCAAATAAAAGAAACTTTTGAAAGAGCAAAAGTGGCAAGAGAAGAAATCTTGAAAAAAATGTTATCAGTAATTCCAACCTCAAGAGAAGGAGTTTCAACATATGCTCCAAAAATCGAGATTGTTAAAATTCCAGTTGAAAAGATTGGAGAAGTAATCGGGCCCGGTGGAAAAGTAATTAAAAACATTATCGCAACAACAGGAGCAACAGTTGATGTTGAGGATGACGGATCAGTTGCAATTTCAGGAACAAGCGAGGAAGCAGTTGATAAAGCAGTTGAATGGGTAAAGTCCTTAACTAGAGAAATAGCTGTTGGAGAAGCTTTTGAAGGAGAAGTAAAAAGAATATTGCCATTTGGTGCTTTTGTAGAATTTTTACCTGGTAAAGAAGGAATGGTTCATGTTTCAAAAATGTCTACAGAATATGTCAATAATCCAAATGATATAGTTCAAATTGGACAAAAAGTAAAAGTAAGAGTAGCTGAAGTCGACGAGCAAGGAAGAATAAATTTATCAATGCTTTTTGGAGCTGATGCAGAAGCTAAAGAAAAAGCTCCTCAAAGAGTAGAGCCAAGAGGACCTGAACCAAGAAGATTTGAGCCAAGAGGATTTGCACCAAGAGGTCCACAAAGAGAACCAAGGGATTTTGGCGCACGTCCATCACGTCCATCAGGTTCAGTAGGTCCAGCAGGCGCATCGGAGCATCCTTTATCGCTGCAATTTAAAAGGGAAAGAAGAGAAACTTGGAGACAAAAAGAAAAATACGGTAAAAAACCACGCTAACTGATGCCACTAGCAACTTATAGCCAGTTTTTGTATTATAAAAATGTATGGATTCTGCCCTAAGCTTAGATCAAGAGATTTTAAAATTAGAAGAAAAAGTAAAAGCCGCAAATTTACCCTCAGATTTAGTTGAGAAAGTAAACACAATGTTATCGATCATAAAAATGAGTTTAAAAACTGGTAATAGCCAGATTTCAAATTTTGAAAATATACAAAATTATATTAATTTAATTTGTTCACTTCCTTTTAACAGTGAGACGAAAGATACTATGGATATAAATTATGCAAGGGAAGTCTTAGATAAAAATCATTACGGCTTAACTAGTGTTAAAAACACTATTTTAGAATATCTTTCCTCGCTTATTTTAAGTATGGAAAAAGTTTCATCTGGTGAAATTAGAGCACCGATTCTTTGTCTTGTCGGACTTGCCGGAACAGGAAAAACAACTCTGGCATATTCTATAGCAGAGGCACTTAATAGAAGATATGAAAGAATTCCTTTTGGAGGAATGGGTGACTCACTTGCTTTAAGAGGCCAGTCTAGAAGTTTTTCCGATGCAGAGCCAGGACTAATTATTAAAAAGCTAGTTCACGCAAAAAGTAAAAACGCCGTAATACTTCTTGATGAACTCGATAGGGTTTCTGACGGCGCTAGAGCAGATATTATGGGAGTATTAATTGAGCTTTTAGACAGTGAACAAAACAAAGCATTTAGTGATCACTACGTTGATTATCCATTTGATCTGTCCCACGTTTTATTTGTTGCAACTGCAAATAACACAACCAATATTTCAACAGCAGTACTTGATAGAATGGAAATCATTCAAATGCCCTCCTACAGCGATGAAGAAAAAACAGTTATTGGCAAAAACTATTTACTCCCTAGAATTATTACTCAAAGTGGACTAATAGAGGGCCAAATCTCTATAGATGAAAGCGTTTGGCCAATGATAATTAGGCCTCTTGGTTTTGACAGCGGAACAAGAAGTCTTGAAAGAACTTTGGAAACAATAACAAGAAGAACGGCAAGATTAATAGTTGAGGGAAAATTAGATAAAAATGGTAAAATGGTTGTAACTGCAGAAAATATAAAGCAGTTTACAGTATAATTATGGATGATAAAATTTCAATAATACCCCTAGGAGGTGCCTCAGACGTTACGAAAAACATGTATCTTTACGAATATAAAAACGAAATACTTATCGTTGATTGTGGTCTTGGTTTTGCCAATGAGACAATGCTTGGAGTAGATCTTTTAATACCAGATATTTCATATTTGAAGACAGGCGGCAAAAAAATAGTTGGAATGGCAATTACTCATGGACACGAAGATCATATGGGAGCACTCCCATATATTTTGCCTGAATTACCAAGTTTTCCAGTTTATGCAACTCCCCTAACTGCTGAATTTGCCAACGGAAAGCTTAAAGAATTTGGTCTTACCCAAAGAGTTCAAAAAATTGAATTTAATGGTGGAGAGCTAAAAGTCGGAAGTTTTACAATTTCTTTTATAAGAATAACGCATAGTGTTCCGGATACTTCAAATATTTTTATTAAAACTCCGGTTGGTAATTTTTATCATGGAAGTGATTTTAAGTTCGATTTAACTCCATATGACGGTAAAAAGACAGAATTTAAGAAAATTTCTCAAGCCGGAGACCAGGGGATACTTTGTCTTCTTTCAGATAGCTTAAGAGCAGAAAAGCCGGGAAGAACTCCTTCCGAGTCAAAGCTAACACTCTCTTTTGAAAAAGCCATGGAAGAAACAGAGGGAAAGTTTCTGGTCACAACATATTCTTCTAATATCTCAAGATTAAATCAGGTGATACACGCTGCAATGAGACTAAACAGAAAAATCTGTTTTATCGGCAGATCTGTTATTAAATGCAAAGATATTGCGCAAGATATGGGATACATGAGCATTCCAAAAGGAATGGAAGTGGAAGTGAAAGATTTGCGAAACTTTAAGGACAAAGATTTGGTTTTGGTTGTTGCGGGAAGTCAGGGACAGGAAAATTCCGCACTGACAAGAATAGTCAGTGATGAATTCAGGGAAATAAAATTAAAATCTCTGGATACTGTTGTTTTTTCCTCTGAGGCAATTCCCGGTAATGAAATATCAGTCAATTCCCTAATAGATGAAATTGCCAAAAAAGGGGCAAGGGCAATTTACTCAGAAGTTTCAGAAGACTTCCACGTTTCAGGACACGGAGCTAGTGAAGATTTGATGTTGATGATGAACTTAACCAGACCACAAAACGTAATGCCTATTGGTGGAACATACAGGCATATGGTTGCGTATAAAGCGCTTGCAAAAAAACAGGGATTTAAAGACGAAAACATTTTTGTTGCCGACAATGGCCAGGAAATTGTTTTTAGCAAAAACGGATCTCATTTTGGAAGAAGAATTAATCTAAAAAATGTCTTTGTTGACCAAATATCGGGTGAAGAAGTAGAAAGTTTTGTTTTAATGGATAGGCAAAAAATAGCTAAAGAAGGAGTCGTTGTTGTAATTTGTGAAGTAGAAGCTGAAAGTGGTCAAATAGTTGATAATCCAAGCATTATCGCAAGAGGATTTCCTTCACAAGACGCTCAAGACCTCTCTAAGAAACTCTCAAGCGAGTTAAGAATTGCATTATCTCGTAAAAAACAGCCTGTTACAAACTGGATATATATAAGAAGATTAATTGGAGAAGTTAGCGAAAAACATATCTTTAAAGCCTTCAGAAAACACCCCATGGTTTTACCCATTGTTATAGAAGTTTAAGATTTTAAAGTTATTCTTGATGATATAATCAGCTCATGAAATTAAAAATTCTTTCATGGAATATTTGGTGTTATGGAAACTTAGATCAGGTAGCAGATTTTTTAAAAACCTCAGATGCAGATATCATCTGTCTTCAAGAAGTATTACCAAAGGAAGATTTAAATATGATTGATTTCTTAAATAAGTTAGGATATAGCCATTACTACGATAATTCAATAAAAATTGAAAAAGACGGGAAAATGGTTAATATGGGAAACGCAACTTTTACTAAACATAAAATGATTGCAAATAAAACCCATGTTTTA
The DNA here is from genome assembly GCA_964460145.1 of uncultured Gammaproteobacteria bacterium. Classification (GTDB taxonomy): domain Bacteria; phylum Patescibacteriota; class Microgenomatia; order Levybacterales; family UBA12049; genus JACQHJ01. The sequence goes on from CAYWPH010000007.1 coordinate 5,799, forward strand.
TCAAAAAAAGAAAGTCGTATTGCGCTAGAGTCAACCATAGAAGTAAATGGAGTTTTACTTAATGTCTTTAATGCCCATTTGACTCATGCACATCTTAAAGAGTCTGAGGAAAGAGATAGGCAAATGGATATTTTAATTAAACTTTTACCAAAAGACAAAACTCTCGTAATGGGTGACTTTAACTCTCTTCCAGAAAGTTCTACCGTACAAAAAATTAATAAAATATTAATTAATACAGATCCGAGTCTTAGTCCTACCTGGAGTAATTATCCTAAAGGTTGTCCGGGGTGTTTTCCTCAAAGTCTTCAATACAGACTTGATTATATTTTTGTCAGTAAAGACATAACTTTTTCTTCTCCCACAGCATATCCTTCAAAAGCTTCGGACCATTTACCTGTATCAGTAGTAATAGAAGTTTAAAAGATTAATTGCTGTCTTTAATTTCCGTTTCTTTTGATGCAATAGCCATTTCCATAAATTCTTTATATGTGTTTTTAGTCAAATCAAAAGACAAGTTTATTATTTCATTTATTAAGCTTTTGTCTACGTCTACTTTCAAATAATATTTATTTAAATCTATAAATAATCTTGTCCAGTCATCAATATTTGTAAAATCGTAGTCTGTTGCAAATGAGAATAATTTATTTATTCCATTTAGCATTTCGTTTTGAGGTTTTTTGTAAAACTCTGCCATTATTTTTGTCAATAGTTCTATATTTACTTGTTTTAAAGAGTCTTTAACAAGTTTTGCTAAACTGGGGTCTTCTTTTAAAAGAAAGTATTCTACACCGCTTTCTATGCAATTATGGGAAGAAATGAAAGCACGTTTTTCACCAACATTAAGTGCTTTGGCAACAAGAGATGTTAGTTCGGGGGTAATACTGCTATATGCATAGCCAGTTTTATTTTTGTACGAAAGATGTGTAAAGTAATCTAGGGTATTGTGATAATTTATTCCTCTAAGAAGGGATGCAAGCGCAGGATTAGATTTTTCAACGTATGAAGAGAAATCCAAAATACCCTTTTTCCTATGCAGATCGTCCCATGTTATAAGAGAAGTCAAGGCTAGATCGGGAAGTATGCTGCCGATAACTTTTAGACTATCAAGGCTTTTGTCAACTCTTTTTGAATAATATACATGAGTATGAAAAAACATTACACTAAAATTATAGCACTTAAGGATTGCAATGAACTTGTAGTTAAGCTTCAAACTTCCTATAATATTATGTATGGCAAAAAGAAGACACTATCAAAAACAAAAGTTTAAGGTAAAATTGAAGAAAAACACTGTTTATTCTATTTTTGCCTTTGGTGTGATACTGTCTGGAATCTTACTTGGCTCTTCTTTTGCAAAGACAGGTCCAGCTCTAACCACAATAAACGATTATGTAAAAGCCTATTTTGGCGCTTTATCCTTTTTACTCCCGGTCTTTTTGGTAATTTTGGGATTTTTCTTTTTAAGGCTAAAAATGTTTTTATCAAAACCAAATGTTTCAGTTGGTTTTTTTATCTTGCTTTTATCCTTACTTGGTCTAACAAAAGAGGGAATGGTTGGAGGATATTTAAACCAGCTCATTGCTGAAGTTTTATCCGGATTTGGAGCATTTGCAGTTTACCTTGCAGGGGTATTTGTCGGAATAATAGTTTTGTTTGATACTTCAATTGATGAAGTAGCCCAAGTAATATCAGCTATTTTAAATTTTTTACCAAAACTTTTTCCGTCCCGAATTCTTTCTTTTTTCCAGAAAAAACAAATACCTGCGTTAGGAAATAAAGAAATGGTCATAAGAGGAATGGAAGACAATAAAAACCTCAATAAAGATATTAAAATAAATTCCAATGCTCCTAAAAAAGATGAACCGTTTATCTCAGATAAGCTCGTTATGAATACTCCCGGAAAGCCGGGTGTTTGGAAGCTTCCCCCATTGGATATCCTCTCAAGCGACACTTCTCAGAAAGCAGACCGTGGAGACGTTAAAAAAATTGCAGCTAAAATTGAAGAAACTCTGCAAAGCTTTGGAATCGGCGCAAAAGTTGTTGAAGTTAACCTTGGCCCGGCGGTAACTCAATATGCCCTTCAAATCCCTCTTGGTACAAAAGTATCTAAGATTACAAATCTTTCTAATGATTTGGCTCTAAATACTGAAGCTCCAACCGGACAAATCAGAATTGAAGCTCCAATTCCTGGAAGAAATTTAATAGGTGTTGAAATCCCCAATAAATCCCTGGAGGTTGTAACCCTAAGAACAATGTTGTCTTCTGAGCAAATGAGAAAAAGCAAATCAAAGCTTGCAGTTTCCTTAGGCCTTGATGTATCAGGGAATCCATTGCTTGCAGACATTGGTAAAATGCCCCATGTTTTAATTGCAGGAACGACGGGTTCTGGAAAATCCGTTATGATAAATAGCTTCATAGCTTCTCTCTTATTTAGAGCTACGCCTGATGAGATAAGGATTATCATGATTGATCCTAAAAGAGTAGAGTTAACAGGATATAATGGCATACCTCATTTGATGACACCGGTAATTGTTGAGGTAGATAAAATTTTAGCTTCTTTAAAATGGGCAATGGGAGAAATGGATAGAAGATATAAAACCTTTGCAGAACACGGAGTCAGAAATATTGATTCATATAATGAGCTTGCAGGGTTTCAAAGACTTCCCTATATTGTTATTTTTATTGATGAACTTGCAGATTTAATGGCATATGCTCCTGTTGAAGTTGAAGACGCTATTGCAAGACTAGCCCAAATGGCAAGAGCAACAGGGATCCATTTGGTTGTATCAACCCAAAGGCCATCAGTTGATGTTATAACAGGCTTAATTAAAGCAAATATACCATGCCGTATTGCCTTTAACGTATCCTCAATGATTGATTCAAGGGTTATCATAGACATGCCTGGAGCTGAAAAACTGCTTGGTAAAGGAGACATGTTATATATTCCTCCGGATCAGGCAAAGCCTTCGCGTATTCAGGGAGCTTTTGTTTCAGATAAAGAAGTAAGAGGATTAGTTGAATTTCTAAAGAATGAAAATCCACCGGTGCAATACACAGAAGAAGTATTAGCTATACCACTTATTGCAGCTAAAAAAGGTTTTGCTTCAATGGGAGGGGATGGAAGAGATGCTTTATTTGATGAATCAATAAGAATAATTTGTCAGCACAATAAAGCATCAGCATCATTACTTCAAAGGAGACTTTCAATTGGCTATTCCAGGGCGGCAAGAATAATAGATCAGCTTGAAGAGGTTGGTGCTGTGGGAAGAGGAGAGGGAAGTAAACCAAGAGACGTGCTTATTACAAATGCAGAAGAATTCATCGTGAATATAAGTCAGACATAATATTCTTCTATGGTTAAAGCTAGTGAAAGACTCAAGGAGACCAGGCTTGAAAAAGGTCTTAGCCTTGAGGAAATATCTCAAAGTACAAAAATAAAGGCAGTTTATCTTGAGTGCATAGAAAACGGGGAATACAATAAACTTCCCTCAGTTTCTTATGCGCATGGGTTTGTCAGAAACTACGCAAGGTTTTTGGGTCTAAATGAAAAAGAAATATTAGGACTTTTCAGAAGAGAATTCGATACAGATACCGCATACAGAGTTTTACCCAAAGGCTTTGAAGGAAAAGAAGAGTTCCCTCTAAAAGGATTTAAAATCAGACAAACTTTTTTTGTTGCTATCTTTATTTTTCTTCTTCTTACTTTCTATATACTTTTTCAATATAGATACGCATTTATAAGTCCTTCTTTAAGTATAAATTCTCCGCAAGAAGCTCAAATAATAAAATCTTCAAAAATAACAGTTTCAGGAAAAACAGATCCCGATTCAACAGTATATGTAAACAAAAATGTAGTAAGTGTAGAAAAAAACGGTAATTTTGAGAAAACAATCAGTGTTTTTCCCGGTAAGTTTACAATTGATGTAAAAGCGATTAATAAATTTGGGAAAACGTCAGAAGTAAAAAGAACTGTTGATATACAACCTGCCTATTGACCTTTTGAGGATTTTAAGCTAATTTATTGATATGACAGATCCTGCCCAATTAGTGTTGTTTTTAGTAATACTGATTCTAACAGTACTTCTTGTAGTACTTGGTATTCAGGTCTTTTTCATCCTAAGAGAACTTCGAAAAACAATTGATAAGGTTAATAAAGTCCTTGACGATACAAGCTTAATAACCGAAAGCGTAAGTAAGCCATTATCCTCTTTATCTACCCTTGCAATGGGGTTAAAAACAGGAGCAACGATTGCAAAAATATTCCAGGGTAGTAAAAAACACGATAAAAAAGATGAATAATAACCACAACAGCAGATTCTTTGACGGATTTATGCTAGGAGTCATAGTAGGCGCTTTAGGCGTTTTTCTTTTCGGTACAAAGAGCGGTAAAAACCTAATGAAGATTATATCTGAACAAGGTCTTAAGGGTTTATCAAATCTTATGCAAGAGTATGATTTGACTGATTTAGGAGAAGAATTTGATGAAGAACCAGAAGTTAAAAAACAAGCTTCTAATCCCAATCACCAAGCGCATGAAGAAACGCATGAGGTAAAGCAAGAAGTTGACGAACCAGTAGTAGAGAAAACCCCTAAGAAAAGATTCTTCAAAAGATTAAGAAATTAAAGACCGTATTTTTCTATATTTGCGTTATGTCCTTCCAAGTTAGTTGCGTATCTGTTTTTTCCGTTTTGGTCGGTAATGTAATAAAGATAATCGGTTTGGGCAGGATTTAGGGCTGCGGAAATTGCAGAAAGACCCGGATTTGAAATTGGTCTTGGCGGAAGGCCAGGATTTGTATATGTATTATATAAAGAATTTATTTTCTTATCTTCATTTGTAAGTCCTTTTTTCCACCATCTTTTATCATCTTCCTGGTAACCTAGTGCGTATTGAAGAGTTGCATCAATATCTAATTTCATTCCAATACTTAGCCTGTTATAAATTACGGATGCAACTAATGATCTATCTTCTTCAAGCATTGCTTCTCTTTCAACCAAAGACGCAAGAACTAAGGTTTGGGTATAGGAGAGGTTATTGGTTTTTATGCTTTTAACACTATCGTATTTGGTATGGAAATTGTTTTTAAAAATAGAAATTATGGTGTTTATATCTGCATCTCTTGGAATAAGATAAGTATCTGGGAAAAGATATCCTTCATTTTGATTTAAAACTTGTCTCCAATTCTTATCATAATTTGGTATTTTTTCCGCTAAGATATCCGCAATTTCTTCTGCTCGGTATCCTTCAGGAACAGTTACCCAAATATCGAGTGTTCCATGCGTTAAGCTTACTGCCACTTCATATGCATTCATAGAGGGGTTAAGTCTAAAATCACCAGCCTGGATTTTTTTATCAAGATCTCCTTTTCTTGTAATTAAGAAAAAGACAACAGGATCTCTAATTAAACCCTCTTGCTTTAAATTATTTGCAATTTCCCTAACTCCCTGTCCGTTTTTAACTACAAAGATTTTAGGGGTATTATTTTGGGAATTTACGGGTAAAACACCCTTTTGCCACCAGAAGATTGAAATTATAACAAATACCAAAATTAAAATTACAACTGCTATAATTCTTTTCATTCGTAAGTTAGTATTGGAAAGTTTTTTATAGAGTCCTTTCCTTCTTTAAGATTATACACTTTTTCGCTAAAAAGTGTATATAAAACGTCTCCCACTTCAACGCTTTCACCTATTTTTTTATTTAGATAAATTCCTGATCCTTTCATTTCCGGAGCGCCTAAAATTTTTGCTATGTGGGTTATATTTTTAATATTTAATTCATTAATAATACCTGGTTTAACAGCCTTTTGTTCATATATGTTCTTAGCTAAAGTTAGTTTATCGCTAGTTATATTTGGATTTCCGCCTTGCGCTTTTATTATTTGTTTAAATTTTTCAAGTGCTATTCCTTTTTGCAGAATTGTTAGGGCAAGGTTATAAACGTTTCCAAAATCCTTAAGCATTTTTTCTTTGTTTGGACTATCCTCAAAACAAAGCTCTAGTAATGCTGTTGTAATAGCAAGACTTCTTACTTCCAAATCTATTGGTCTGTCTTTATCTTGTTCTAAAACCTTAAGAGAGTCTCTTATCTCTAATACCGGTCCAATACCACGTCCAGCCGGCTCGTCAGTTTTATAAATTAAAACCTTTATTTTTATATTAAATTTTTTAGCAAGATATTCAAACTTTTGACTTAGTGTTTTTGCATCTTTAAGCGTGTGGACTTTAACGTGTTTTCCGTAGGGAAGATCAATTACAATATGATTTGAGCCAAACGCAATTTTTTTAGCCATTATAGAAACAACTACCTTGTCATACGACTCAAGAAGTAGCGGTTTTTCAACCTGAATTATAATGTCATCGGCAGGGGCTAAATGAAAACTGCCTCCCCAAACAATACAGCCATTTGTTTTTTTTACAACGTCAAGAATTTTTTGTTTGGAAAGCTTTACCGGAGCTAGTACTTCCATATCATCAGCTGTTCCATCGGGGCTTGTAATAGCTCTAGAAGAACTTTTGGGGATTTTAAATCCAGCTGCTGCAACTATTGAGACGACAATCGGTGTTGTTCGGGTTGCGGGAACTCCTCCTATTGAATGTTTGTCTGCAACAATCCCCTCAAAGACAAGTTTCTCTCCAGTTTCTACCATTGCTTTTGTTAGGTAGTAAAGTTCTTGATTACTAAACCCTTTTGAATAACCGGACGCTGCAAAATATGTGGTTAAGATATCCCCGAATCTTTTTTTGGAGATTTCATCCATGATTGCATAAATTTCCTGATAGGAAAGATTTTTTCCAAGAAGTTTTCTTCTTACGGCATTTATTGCCAAGTGTTTTTCATCCATAATTTCTTAAGGTCTTATCTGACGCATTGCAATATGCATGGTTTGTTTTAAAAGTCTAAGTAAAAATGAAAACCAGTTATTTATAAATCGGTAAATGTTTGGCCAGATATTTTTAAAAAAGATATAAATCCTATTGTTATACATATTAGTTTTTTATAAGCCTTGCTTTAATTATCAGCCTTTTCCAAATTGTTCCGGGCGGAGTACAGGTTATTAAGGTAATGTAGCTATCGTCAAAGCTTTGTTCTAAAACTGATGTGTTATCAGGATCCACAACGCTAATATTTTCAATTCTATATTTATATGTAATATTACCTGAGGTTACTATTATTTCATCTCCAACTGTTAGTTTATATAGATAGGTAAATATTGTTCTATAATTTCCTTCTTGGTAAAGCTGAGGAAGAGTTGAATGTCCAAAAATTACTGCATTTCCATTCTCAGGCGGTACAGCAGTTCCGCCATAGTTTACCAAATTCTTAAGTAAATCCGTATTAACTGTTGAAACAACAGCATCGCTAATATTAATTTTGGGAATAGAAATTTTATAAGAGGCGGTTTTGACATTTGCTGATTTATCGTATTTGTAATTTGGAAACCAGTTTTGAGCATTAGTATAGTCAACCCCTGATAAAGTTTGGGATGCGCCTTGAAGTAGGGAGGCTATTGAATTTTGGGAAACAATTGTACTTTTAGGAATTGGAGAGTTAATTTCTGAATTAGCAAAAACAGGAGCAAAATATAATTGCCAGGAAATAAGTGGAAAAAAGACATATCCTGCGATTACAATTCCCATGGAAATGATTAAAAGACTAATTAGTCTTAAAAACTTTTTCTTTCCTATTGTTTTTCTCTTTTTATAAACCTTAACCATTTAATTGGAAGAAATATCAATTGTTATATTTTTAGGATTTTTAGGAAGGGAAGACGACAAAAATGGAAGGTTTGGTGAAATTTTAATTTCAGCGTTTTTTACGTTTGTCATGTTTGAGAGCATATTTTTGGTTTTAGTAACGTCTGCTCCAACTATTTGTTTTATTAGATCATCGGTATTAATTTTTGGAAATAGTTTTGCGGAAATGGTTAAGTCAGCAGTAATATCATCATTTTTTTCAACCTTTATGTTTTTTGCGTTAACATCAAACTGACTTTTCTCAACTGAAAAACTGGAGCTGTCAAACAGTTTTTCAGAAAGCTTAACTACGTCTGAATTATCATATGAGAGAAAATTAAATGAAACTGTTGCGCTTAAAGATACTTTATCTGCCTGATCATTTTCTTTTTTATCAAATTTCTCTGCCTTTAGTGTCGTATCTACAAATTGGGGAAGTATAGTTCTGCCTGATTTTACTTTACCAGAGATATCGCTCTTGGCCTTATCGGACAAAGATTTTGGAAGTTCGGATCGCAGTTTGTTTAGATCATTTTCTGAAACTACTGTTACATTTTTCTTTGTGCCTCCTGAAAAAGCATTGTCGTTTTTAGCAGCAACTGTTTTACTTGTTCCAACTGTAAACTTAGAACCTGATGGCAAATTTGCATCTGTTCCTATTTCTGCAGCTGTTACTTTTACATTTGTTGTTCCTGGTTTTGTTCCTGAGAAAATATCTCCGGATGCCGATGCTACCTTAATATTTTCGTCTAATGTAAATTTAACTCCACCGGAAGATGTGATTGCCGTGCCTTTATCTAAACTTACGGAATCGGTGTCGTTATTAAAAATAGTAACTGATCCTTTTGCATTTGTTCCGATATCTTTTTTTCCGCTTGTATTAATAGTTGTTGAACCTTTCTCATCAACGGGAATTATTTCAGCTGCGAGAATGTTTGTGCCAATATTTGTAGATCCTTTAGGAGAGAAGGTAATGTTTTGTGTTTTTTCCTCAAGTTTTGGTTCAACTGTAAGTGTGATTTTTGCACTAGTCTGGAAAATAAATGTAAAAAAGATTACTAAAAATAAAACTATTGCAGAAATTGCAATCCCTATAAATTTAATGTCTTTTACGCTTCTTACTTTAAGTAAAGGAAGAAGCATTAAGAAATATTTTTTTAATACTGGAATTAAATCTATAGAGACTTTTTTTGCCTGACTTGCAGTTTCTACTGCGACTTCTGGCATTCCTTGTCTTTCTTCTTCTAACTTTACCTCTTCTGGGATTTCTTGTGATCTAAACTCAAGTTCTTGTTTAGGTAGATCTTCTACCGGTTCCACTTTTGGAATAGGGGGTTTTGTTTTTGCAACGTCGCCAGAGCTAAATCCAAAAAACTCCAATGAGGAATCTTTTCCTACATAATCTAATTTATGTTCTCCATTTTCTTGTTCAAATGGTTTTGGTTTTGCATCCTCTTGTACGTCCTCATCTGTTTTTATAACATCTGGTTTTTCTCCTTGATCTTTTTCAAAATCCCTATCAAGAGTTTGTCTGTGGTCAAAGATAAGCTCTGTTCCCATTTGAGTAGCGGCACCAAGAAGTACTGCTTTAACATCACTATCTTGTGGAAGAGAAAGGATTTGGGGAATATGTAAAAAGGGAAGACTTTTACTCCATTTATGGTTCATAAATTCCTGGGTAAGTTCGTCTTCTTCACTATCCATTAAAATTATTCTTGCAGGCATTACTTCTGGTATTTGGAAGTGCTTTAAAACAGTGTCTACTGTGTAAGATGCTGATTCATGAATCTCGGAAGACCTTACCTCCATTACTTTTCCAGCTTTAATAAGGGAGACTGTTAAATATTTCTTACCAACGTCAACAAGTATTGCTGTAACTGGAGCGCCTTCGTCTTTTTGGATTAAGTTCACAACGCTTTCTGAAAAGACTAAAAAACCTATTGGATCAAGAGATAATTCTTCTCCTGCTTTTTTAAGTTTCTCCAAATATTCTTTTTTAATCTTATTATTCTCAACCCAGGCTTCTTTTAATCCAAAGATAGTTTTATGGGTTTCAATGTTTTGAGGAAGTACTTCTTCAGCAGCTGTTATTGCTTTATCTAACACATTTAAAAATTCTTCAGTAGAGGAATCTTCAATAGTGTTACTGAATTCTTCTTCAGTGTCGTTTAAGTATTTAATTGTAGTGCCTATTTTTTCAAATACAACGGCTTTAGCTTTTTCATTTCTTAAAATGAGTGAAAGAAAATATTCTGATTTTTGTTTTTTCTCAAGAAAGGGCAGTTTGGCAATATTCATATCATTCTATTTTTGCGTATATTCTTTTATATCCTTTTCCTAAATTCTCCTGCTTTATTATTCTAAAACTTTTAATTGCTCCAGTAAAGTCAACATGTGGTCCTCCGCACAGTTCTTTGGAATAATCTCCTATAAAATACACTTTTACCTGTGTCTGGTATTTCTCATCAAATAGTCCTATTGCTCCGATTTCCTTGGCTTTTTCAAGCGGCATTATTTCAAAGCGGACTGGTAAATTGTCCTTTATCTTTTCTCTGACAATTTCTTCAACCTTTTTAAGCTCACCATTAGTTAATAACTTATCGTGGTTAAAATCAAACCTGACGCGTTCAGATGTGATATTGCTTCCTGACTGGTGGAGTTTATCTCCAAAGATGCCTCTTAAAGCCTGGTGCAATAAATGGGTTGCAGTATGTCCTTTTATTGTTAATTCACTAGTATCAGCAAGTCCTCCTTTAAACATGCCTGAAGAGGCAGTTTTAGAGAGATTTTTGTGTTTTTCCATTAAATTAGCAAATTCTTGATCGTTAAATGTGTAACCCATGCTTTTTATCTGAGTTGGGGAAAGACCGTAGGAAGTATATAAATTAAATGCGTCTTCACTGCTTATTTGTACATTTTCTCCCATAATTTCATCCCCTGTTTTATTGTATTTTCTGCTTAACATTTTCTTTGCTTCAAATACCACCTTTTTATATTTTTGGCTTTCTTCTAATATGGAATTTTTAATGGGTTCAAAGTTTGTAGAGAGGCTTTCATCTGTTTTTGAGGATTCTTCTATAATAACTTGAATAATAGATTCGAGTTGTCCAGGGTTTGTTTCTCCAAGGTTATCTACTGCGCGTCTTATTAGTCTTCTTAAAATATATCCTCTTTCTTTATTTGATGGTGTTACTTTTGCATCTAGTAGGTAAACAGAAGCACGTAGGTGGTCTGCTATGATTCTAAATTGCTCTAGGTTATCTTTATATGGTTTATCTGTTGCTGTTTCAATAGAGTCAATAATTGGTTTAAAAAGGGAAGTTTGGAAAATATCACTTTGGTTTTCAGCTGCAGCAAGGAGTCTTTCAACGCCAGCTCCAAAATCAACATTTTTATTTGGTAGTTCCTTAAATCCGTCTTCTGTTTTTATATATTGCATAAAAACAGAGTTTGCTATTTCTAGAAACTTTCCGCACTCGCACTTTGTTGGATTATCTCCATCGCATTTATCACTGTGTTCAATATCATCAAATTTAAAATATATTTCCGTATCCGGTCCGCCTGGTTCACCAACAGGCATTTTGTCAGGAGTTCCACTTCTTGACCACCAGTTAGTGTCATCTGCAAAAATCTTTAGCTCAAGTCCTTCGTTAGTTAGTACTTCTTTCCAAATTTTTTCAGCCTCAGTGTCATAACCAATATTCTCATACCCTTTAAAAACAGTTATATATAGTTTTTCTCTTGGAAGCCTTAATTCTTTAGTTAAAAATTCCCAAAACCAGGGTATTTCTTCAGATTTGAAATAATCTCCTAAAGACCAGTTGCCTAACATTCTGAAAAAAGTTGTGTGCCTGTTGTCACCAACTTCTTCAATATCTACTGCTCTAAAGCAGTTTTGTACATCAACAAGCCTATTTCCAGAAGGATGAGACTCACCAAGTAGATAAGATATTAATGGCTGCATGCCTGAGGAGGTAAAAAGTGTTGTTGGATCATTTTCTGGAACTAAAGGAGAGTTGGCAATTTGCTTATGTCCTCTTTTTTCAAAAAAAGAAATATAGATGTCAATTATTTCTCTTGCGCTCATGGGTAAATTATATCAGATTATTATAGTAAGATTTATTTCAAAGAAGATTTTTCTTTGTGGCTTAATTTTTTAATTGCATATTCTCTTTTCATTGCTTCACTTCGTGTTCTAAAAGTTTCAAAATGTTGTAATTTTACTGGTCTTCTGCTTCTTGTATAAGCAGCACCTTTCTTTGGATGATCGACATTGTGTTCTTCAAGTCTTAATTTTAAATTATCAGTGCTTCCTGTGTAATAAGTTCCGTCAGAACATTGAACGATGTAGGTATAATAACTCACATTTTTAGTGTATCAGAGTTTTTCTCATCCTTTCCAAAAATCCCCCCACGCAGTATTATTCGAGATAAATGCAATAGTTTTATATAGATATTAATAGTTGACACTGACTATTTAGTCAGTTAAAATTTTGATATGACTGCTCGTGACCAACAAGGATTAACTCAAAGACAAAAGCAAACCCTAATGTTTATTTATAATTCTATTAAATATTCAGGTTATCCTCCTACGCTTTCTGAGCTCAAAGAAGCCTTAAATGTTGTTTCCAATCAAGCTGTTTTAGATTTGCTTAAGATCTTAGAAGAAAAAAAATATATTCGAAAAGAAGAAGGAGCAGCTCGTGGTCTTCGGCTAACGCAAAAAGGATACGATGCCCTAAATGTTTCAACATACGCACCAATGATTGGCGTTACAGCTGCAGGCCCTTTTATGGATACCTTAGAACAGCATGGTGAATGGAAAGAAATTTCAGCAGATCTGGCTAGATTATCCGATAAAATTGCACTTTTTAAGGTAAAAGGTGAATCAATGGTAGGCGCTGGTTTAAACGATGGAGATGTTGTAGTAGTTAAATACGAAGTTACTGAGTTCAAAAATGGAGATATTGTTCTTGCCAGAAGCGATGATGGTACAACGATTAAACGTTTTGTAAATACTAACAATAAGGTATACTTAGCTCCTGAAAATCCAAAATATTCTAGAATTCCTATTACACCCGATTTAAGAATTATAGGCAAAGTCATTTCAAAGATCACTGTATGAATACACGAGAAATATTAGATAAAATTTTTAAAAAACCAGATCAGTTATATGGTCTTGATGAATTTTCTACAATTCATCCGGAAGATATTTTAGAAGTTTTTGAAAAAGAAAAAGGCAAGTTTTACCTTAAGTGTTTAAAAAGAAATAAAGATTTACTTGTTTGGAATGAAGAAAGACAAGTGGGTGAGCCAGAAGAAATTGTCAGACAGCTTTGGATTCATAAACTTATAAATGAATATAATTATCCGCTTAATAGAATAGAAGTTGAAGTAAATGTTGATTTCGGTCGCGAAGTCCACGAAAAAGCAGCGGATGTTGTTGTTTATCAAGCGGACAAGCAAACAGCCTGGATTATTTTAGAAGTAAAAAGTCCGGAAGCAAAAGATGGGTTTGAACAAATAAAAAGTTATCTGAATGCAAAAGGCAGTCCTCTCGGAATACTAAGCGACGGGAAATCAAAAATTATTCTTTATCGCCCACATCCTCATCAATTTGAAAACACTCTCCGTGATATTCCAAAAGCGGACCAAACAATTCAAGATGTTTTAGAAGAAACTCTTACAATTGATGATTTAGACCCCAACTATGATCTTGTAAAAATCATTAAAGTCTTGGAAGAATTGGTTTTGGCCGGAGCAGGCGTTGATTCTTTTAACGAAATATTTAAACTCATTTACGCAAAACTATACGATGAGAAATATGCAAAAGATAGACGTGGCGAGCTTTTATTCCGTCAATCATCCAACCCACAAATTACCTTTGACAATATAAGCAGACTTTTCGAAGATGCAAAAAAAGAATGGCCTGGAATGTTTCTAACAGGTGAAGCAATTCAACTCTCACCAACACATCTGTCTGTTTGCGTCGGAGAGATTGAAAAAGTAAAACTTCTTGACGCAAACATGGAAATTATAGACAGGGCTTTTGAATATCTATTACCAGATGTTGCAAAAGGTACCAAAGGACAATATTTTACCCCTCGTCATGTAATCGATATGGCAGTTAAGATGTTAAATCCCACAAAAGATGAATATATTATTGATCCTGCGTCAGGCTCAGGTGGATTTTTAATTCATGCTATGCAATGGGTTTGGGATTATCAACTAGCTGATGTATCAAGAGAAACAAAAATAAATTTTGCGGCAAATCATGTTTACGGAATAGATTTTGATGATAAACCAGTTAAAATTTCCCGTGCTCTAATGCTTATTGCAGGAGATGGAAAATCTCATATTTTCAAGCTAAATTCTTTAAATCCAAAAGAGTGGCAGGGAGATGAACAGGAAAAGTTAAAGTCACGTGCGGAGCTTTTAGAAAGATTATATAAATTTAACGATTATTCTAAAGATTCGGATAACCAGAAAAATTTCCGATACTTTAATTTTGATATTTTACTTACCAATCCACCTTTTGCTGGAGAAATAATCGATAGAACACTTCTTACAGAATATGAACTCGCAAAAAATGATAAAGGAAGACTTAGGAATAAAATGGAGCGCCATATTTTGTTTATTGAAAGAGCGTTAAGTCTAATTAAACCGGGAGGAAGATTAGCAATAGTTTTGCCTCAAGGAGTTTTAAATAATACAAATATGCAATACATCAGGCAATTTCTTTTTGATAAAGCAAGAATTTTAGCTGTTGTTGGGTTAGATGTAAATACTTTTAAACCCCATACTGGCACAAAAACATCTGTTTTGTTTTTGCAAAAATGGGCGGAAAAAGAAAAATCAATGGGAGATTACCCAATTTTTATGGCAGTATCTAAAAAAAGCGGAAAAGATAATAGCGGTGATTATATTTACAAAAAAGACGCAGACAGAAACTTTGCTTACGATGCAAAAGGCCGCCGAGTTTTAGATCATGATTTAGATTTAATCGCCGGCGCATTTTTAGAATTTGCAAAAAAAGAAGGATTTAGTTTTTGGAGATGAAAAAACAACAATATTTTCCGCCAGAATATGCGTCTGAGCAGTTTCATTGTCCGCATTGTGGTGTTTATGCTAAGCAACTTTGGGCTCTTATTAACGCAACATATTCCTGGCGAGGCGCAAGTAAGATTCACGCAGTTACTCATTTTGACGAAGCCCTTTCAACTTCTTGGTCTATTTCAAATTGTGAGCATTGCAGTAGCAAAATTATTTGGTTAGAGGAAAAAATGGTATATCCTAAAATCATCAAGGTTTCATTACCCAATGAAGATCTAAGCGAAGATATTAAAGAGGATTATTTAGAAGCTGCAAATATCTTTAACGATTCTCCGCGTGCATCAGCTGCTTTATTACGCTTGTCACTTCAAAAACTATGCAAACAACTTGGTGAGAAGGGTGATAATATAAATATTGACATTGCAAATCTTGTTAAAAAAGGTCTAAATCCTCTTGTCCAAAAATCTTTAGATTCTCTTCGCATAACCGGAAATAATGCAGTTCATCCAGGTGAAATAAACCTTGATGAAGAAAATGAAAAGGTTTTGAAATTGTTTGAATTAATCAATTTTATTGCCGAAAAAATGATTACTGAACCGAAAGAAATAGAGTCTTTTTATAATAATTTACCTGAAAATGCAAAAAAAGCAGTAAAAAAGCGGGACTCCGAATAACTATGAATTTTTCAATAATCCAAAAATCACAACTTGAAGGAGCACTGCGAATAGATCCTGATTATTATCAGCCAGAGTATCTATCTGCAGTAGAAACAATCAAGAAAACAAAGCACGAAAGATTGGGAGATATTATTTCTCTTTTAACGGATTACCATGCAAATGGTAGCTATCAAATTTTGAGTAAAAACGTAAACCTCTCAGGGGATCCAGATTACGCTTTAATGGTAAGAGCAATAGATTTAGAAAAAAATGATTACGAGTCAGATGTTAGATACGTTTCTAGGCATGCGTATGATTTTTTAAGAAAAACTAAGATGTATGGACAAGAAATAATAATTGACAAAATTGGCAATGCTGGTGAAGTTTTCCTAATGCCAAATCTAGAGAGGCCCGTAACCTTGGGAATGAACTTATTTATGCTTAGATTAAAAGAAGATTATGAGCCAGCCTACATATATTCTTTTTTAATTAGTAAATATGGTAAATCGCTAATTTATCAAAGAATAAGCGGAACAGCTCCACTGAGCATAGACAAAGAATCTGTAAGAGGTATTCTAATTCCTTTGCCCTCGAAACAAACCAACCAAGTAGTTAAGTCTATCATTGAAGATTATTTTAAGACATTAGAAGAGTCAAGGAAGTTATATTCGCAAGCGGAAGATTTGCTTTTGAAAGAAATGGGATTAAAAAATACAGTTTTTGAAGATGAATTGTTTTGTGTTGTTAATTATGCAGATGTTGTAAATGCCAATCGCATGGATGCGGAATACTTTCAACCAAAATATCAAAAATTAATTGAAAAAATAATGGGCCAAAATGCAAAAATCCTAGGAGAGCTTGTTTCGATGAGAAAAGGATTCGAGCCAGGAAGTGAGGCTTATCAAGAAGAAGGAAAGCTATTTATTCGAGTAAGTAGTATCTCAAAATTAGGAATCGAAGAAAAAGACCAAAAATATTTGAGTGAAGAATTATATCAGGAGCTGAAGAAAGATTACGAGCCTAAATTAGGAGATATCTTGCTTACTAAAGATGCAACGCCTGGCATAGCTTATGTTATTAAAGAGCCATTGGAAGGGATAATTTCAGGTGGTATTTTAGATTTAAAAGTTAAAGAAAATATTGAAAGTGAATATTTGGCTCTTTGTATAAGTTCTATCGTTGGTCAATGGCAAGTACAAAGAGACGCAGGCGGATCAATTATTGCTCATTGGAAACCAGAGCAAGTAAAAAATCTAGTTATTCCAATTTTATCCATTAAAATACAAAAAGAAATTGCGGAGTTGGTTAGGAAATCGCATGATGCAAGGAAAAAATCAAAAGAACTCCTCGACCAAGCAAAAAGAGAAGTAGAAGAAATGATAGAAAAAGGCGGTGAGAATTAATGGCACATTCGAAAACAACAAGTAGAAAAGTCGCATCAAAAGCGTCAAAATTACTTCGTAGAAGCAGTTCAAAAAGAGTAAAATCTGTTGCAGGTAGCGCGCTTTCTCAAAAACACAGAAGAAAATAATTCTATTTTTTTAAAATTGGTTTATTTTGGCTCTGGAAATATAATTCTAAGTTATGGGTTCAAAGATTACAAACAAACAGGCTGGGGATTTTGGAGAGCAGGAAATAGTAGGTTTAATAAAATGTCCAAATTGCAAAAAGAATCTGATGTTATTGCCTCCAAGTTTTCCCTTGTGTGATGTTCAATGTGTTGGTTGTAATTTCCGCGCACAAGTTAAAACAAATTCTAGTAAACCAAAAAAAGAAATATTTGGTGCAACATGGGAAGTAATGGATAAAGTTACAAAATCAGGATATTTTGTGCCCCCACTTATCGCAAATTTTAAATGGGTTGAGAAAGATCAATTAAAACAAGAAATTAGATTTTATCCTTTCGTGCCGAAAGTTAATCTTAAGAAATATCTAGCAAAGTTTAAAAACAGAAGAAAAGATTTATGGATGTTTAACTATATCGATTTAGATAAATTGCCTCATTTTATTTTATATCAAAAGTAATTTGATTTCTTAGCCACAAAATTTCCTCCGTGGTATAATCAAGTCATGAAAAATGTATATCAAAACTCAAAAATATTAAGTAAAGGAGAATTTAAAAAAATCGAAAAAGCTTTTAAAAAAGCGTGGTCCAGAGAAACAACCTTTGCTGATGTTTACGATGAATGGTCGCAAGAAAACAAAGCTTTTGGTCAGTGTTTGGTAACTGCAGCAATTATTAATGATTTATATGGCGGCAGACTTATTTACGACAAAAATAATAAACATTATTGGAATGAATTGTCAGACGGATCAGAGCAGGATTTTAGTAGATGTCAGTTTAAAGACGAAAGAATATTTAGCGTTACAAAATACAAAACAAAAGAAGAGGCTTTATATGATGATTATGGAATAAGAAAAAATACTGCTAAAAGATATAGGTTATTAATACAAAAATTTCAAGAAGCTTACAGAAATTTGACTTCTTAGCCTCAAAAGAGTATATTTTTCTGAATGTATAAATTATCCCCTTCGGACTTTGCGTATCTCTGGAATGATTGTAAGTTTTGTTATTACCAAAAAATAAAATTTGGTATTTCGCATTCTGGTGTTTTTCCTGCGATGTTTGGCCGAATAAATAGTTTGCTTCAAAATTCAATTATGGGAACTAACCTTAAGGATATTCATCCTGATCTTCCCAGCGGAATAATTTCGGTACAGGAGGGTTATTTGAAATCCAAAGTAGTAGATGGAACTAATAGTTATTTAAGAGGTAGATTTGATATTTTAACAAAATTAGATGATGACAGTTATGCAATTATTGATTTTAAAATTATGATTCCAGATGAAGAAAAAATCCTTAAAAATTATTCCAGCCAACTTCATGCATATAAATATGCATTAGAAAATCCAGCAGAAGGTAAACCAATTAAAATTTCACATATGGGAGTGGTAAGTGTAAATCCTGATGAAATGAAATTAATAGATGGAAAAGTTGTTTTTACAAATACTCCAAATTGGCATGCAGTAAAAGAAGATATGGATGGATTTATTAAAATGATTAAAGAAATAGATTTAGTTTTAAGCGGCGAATTACCTAAGTCTTCTCAAACTTGCAAGCTTTGTATTTATCGAAGTCATTTTGAAAACGAGATAGAAGAAGCAGAAGATATCCCTTTTTAGTTTGACTTCTTAGCCACAAAAGAGTACAAGCGATTCATGAAGAAAGTAATTTTATTCTTAATCTTGTTTGTATTTCTCTTTATTCCTCTACTGACTAAATCAGCCTTCTCTTATCAAGAAACTGAAATGGATAAAAAGAATTTATTTAAGGTAATAAAGGTTATTGATGGAGATACTATTACAGTTAATATTCAAGGAAAAAATGAGACAGTAAGGCTTCTTGGTATTGATACCCCAGAAACAGTTGATCCAAGAAAGCCTGTTCAATGTTTTGGGAAAGCAGCCTCTGATAAAATGAAAAATTTTGTTTTAGGAAAATTTGTAAAATTGGTTGATGATAAGACGCAGGGAAATAGAGATAAATATTCTAGACTTCTTCGCTTTGTATATTTGTCTGATAGCAAAGCAACTTTTGTTAATGGAGAAATGGTAAAACAGGGGTTTGCTTTTAGCTACAGAAAATATCCAACAAAAATGCTTGATAAATTTAATAATTTTGAAAATTATGCAAGAGAGCATAATCTAGGGTTGTGGAATTCGTGTCCAATAAAAACTCCCACGCTAAAACAAAACACAAATAATGATCCTGTACAAGATACACAACAAGCACCGGTTCAATCAGGCTCAACTTACGTAGGAGGAGATAAGGATTGTTCTGATTTTGCAACCCATGCCCAAGCTCAATCGTTCTTTATATCTCAAGGCGGACCAAATAGTGATCCTCACAGACTTGATGCAGATCATGATGGTCTTGCTTGCGAATCTCTTCCTTGAATTTACTCACTATTAAGGAATTCTATTCCATCCTTATTTTCTAATGTCAAAGTTTGTCCACAGCTATCGTAATTTCCAGTTGCAATAATTGGTAAATCTACATATTCTTTAAAATCCAAATTTCTTACATATGGAAGCCTTACTACATTGATATCATTTCTAATTAGTACTGCTCTTTTATATTTTCCTCTTGGTGCAAAATAATCTAGGAGTGGATCTAAAAGTGGAATTTGAGAAGGAATGCTATCTTCAATATTTAAAACTCTAATTACTCCAATTTGAGACTGAGAACCTCTATCACAAAGTATTTTTCCTCCTCCAAAAATTCCAAAGACAGAAAGCGTTAGAAATACTCCCATAATTCCAAGACTCCCTTTTAAAGTAAAGGAAAATGCTTTTTGTCTTTTAATATCTTCTAAAAGCTCAACAATTCTGTTTAGGGGATTTCCTACATGGATATCTATTAAATCGTCTTTGGATTTTGAATAGTGGGTATTTTCCTTAAAAAACTTTGAGATAGGATCTTTAGCCATTAACCTATTCTTGCATGAATAATTTAGAAAATGCAAGAGAGATTTATCCTGCCGATTTAGCACATGGTATAATTAAAAAATGAAAATTCTCTATGATACAGACATAGGTTCAGACATAGATGATGCCTTATGCCTGGCCTATTTATTGGCTAATCCCAGCTGTGATTTGTTAGGTATCACCACAGTAACAGGAGAGGCTGAGAAAAGAGCGATGATCGTTAATGCCTTGTGTCAAAACGCGGGAAAGAATATACCTATTTTTCCGGGCACGGAAACTCCTCTTTTAATTTCTCAAAAGCAAATCCAAGCTCCTCAGGCTTTAGCTTTGGATAAGTGGCCGCATCAAAAGTCTTTTTCTAAAGGGGAGGCAGTACGTTTTCTGCAAGAGACTATTCGTAACAATCCCCACGAGGTAACTCTGTTGGCAACAGGACCCCTAACTAATATTGCGCTGCTTTTTAAAATCGATGAAGAAATACCTTCGCTTTTAAAAGGTTTGGTACTTATGTGTGGGGTATTTACTAATAAAGTTGCTAACTTTGGTAACTGCGATCCTGTCGAGTGGAATGCTCTTCTTGATCCACATGCAGCAGCTATAGTTTACAAGTCAGCGGTTAAGTCCCATAAATCGGTGGGGTTAGATGTTACTTGTCAGGTAAAATTAAAGAAAGAGGTTTTTAAGAAACGACTAGCTGTTAGTCATTTACTTACTCCTATAGCTGACTTTGCTGAGATTTGGTTTCAAGAAGAGGGTGAGGCTACTTTCCACGATCCACTAGCAGCCATCACAATTTTTAAACAGGATGTATGTATCTTTGAAAAAGGAAAGGTAGAAGTTGAATTAATAAATGAGAAACTCAAAGGAATGACCTATTTCACCTCTGGAAAAGGGCAAAATCAAGTTGCTCTACAAGTTAATCCCGATAAGTTTTTTGACAGCTATTTTGCAGTGTTTAAGTAGTAATTACAGCAAGTTGCCATTTATTGACATCTGTTACATTTTTTGCTACAATTTACCTAACAATTAAAGAGTGCGTTTAAAGAGGAAGAGTAGGTTCATTATTAGATTTTAGCAAGTGATGACAGCTGAAAGCATCATAATCGAAAATTAACTGAAAAGAGCTTCTTAGCACAGAACCGAAGAAAGCATTTGCAAGTAGGTTTATAAACGAGCTATCTATAGACTCTGTCAAGGTTGACACAGAGCTTTTTTAGTACAAAATAGATAGGAATAAAGGTGGTACCACGGGAATTCCCGTCCTTGTTTCGAAAGTAATTTCGAAATGAAGACGGGTTTTTTTATGGAGAAAATATGAAAGAATTTGCAGAACATTTTTATATTCCGGAAGGAATTTTAGTTCAAGGACCAAGCATAGCTAATGGTTTTGGCTCTTTTGTGGCAGAAGCGCATAGAGATAGGATATTAACGCCAGGAGACATGGATTGCTTAAGAGATCAATTCGCGATAGATATGGAGCTAGTTGCAGCTGATCTTAAAAGCGATGGATTAGCAAGGCAATATGCTGGTTCATTATTTAAAAAACTAGTAGGTAATGGAGCAAATACACTTGAACAGTTAGTAATAGCCGGAGCACGGGAGTTCCACTGTGTTGGTAAGTATGTTTTAGGGCCATTGGCAGTAAGTGCTGTAGATACTGTTTTGAAAGGATGTAATGGAAAAGCCATTTTTCCTGCGAGGGATGCAACTCCCTTTTTCCATATCGCTAAAACTCTCAAGAAGCTTAATCCAGATGCTTATCCAGTAGCCATGGATGATATTGTAAATCCTGATTTTAATAGAACGCTATGGGGAGTAGAAGACGAAGAAGATCAAGATCCAGAAGGTGAAGTAATGTCTATTTCCCAC
Organism: uncultured Gammaproteobacteria bacterium; assembly: GCA_964460145.1. GTDB lineage: Bacteria > Patescibacteriota > Microgenomatia > Levybacterales > UBA12049 > JACQHJ01. The sequence continues at coordinate 27,598 of CAYWPH010000007.1, forward strand.
CCATTAGTACAAAAACTTTTATCTCAAATGGGATTTTTCTCTGATCAGCCTAAAACTTTTATAGAAGTAGGTTGCTGGGGTTCAATGGTAGATGAGTTAAATAAAGCAATGACGGAAGGTGATATGCCCACCGAAGAATATTCTGTTTATTTCCTATATACACATTTGCCAAATAATATTTATGGCTTTACCAATATTGCCGGCGAAAATATCCC
>CAYWPH010000008.1:0-27318 GCA_964460145.1 uncultured Gammaproteobacteria bacterium
CAGTTGTTAATGGTTCATCTGTAGGCGTTTTGAATCTTCCGTAATCAACTGCAGGACCCCATACCTCTACTATGATATGACCTGTTTCAACCGTATGCAAACTTCCGGCACCATTTGTACCAACTTTTCTGGCTCTAGATCGTCTTTCAGTATGTGCTTCCATAATAAATTAAGATTTTGATTGTATCCTATGGGCGTAATAAATGTCAAGACTAGTTGCGAAGCGTTCTAATCTGATCTCTTAGTATTGTAGCTGTTTCAAAATCAAGCTCTTTTGCAGCTTGCTGCATTTCTTTTCTGAGTTTTTTAATCAATTTTTCTTTCTCGTCAGGAAGTAAAACATCTTTTTTCTGAAGAGTTTGAAGATAATTTATTTCTTCTTCCTTACTTACTTGCATAACAAGCTTTGCCCTAATTGCTTTTTGAATTGATGTAGGTGTAATTTTGTGTTTTTTATTATATTCAATTTGTATTTTTCTTCTTCTTTCAACTTCATCAATTGCAGTTTGCATAGATTTTGTAACAGTATCTGCATACATTAATACTTCGCTGTCAACATTTCTTGCCGCTCTTCCCATGGTCTGGATTAAAGCTGTCCTGCTTCTTAAAAATCCTTCTTTATCTGCATCCAAAATTGCAACGAGTGCTACTTCCGGGAGATCAAGTCCTTCCCTTAAGAGGTTAATTCCAATTAAAACATCATATTCTCCCTCTCTTAACCTATCTAGAATATCTTGTCTTTTTAAAGTTTCTATGTCTGAGTGAAGGTATGAAACTTTGATCTCTCTTTCTTGCAAATATGAAGAAAGTTCTTCAGACATGCGTTTTGTTAAAGTTGTGACCAAAACTCTTTGTTTTTTAGCAACTCTTTTTTCGATCTCATTAATTAAATCCTCAATTTGTCCTTTTGTTTTTCTAACGCTTACTTTTGGATCAACAAGTCCAGTTGGTCTAATAAGTTGCTCTGCAATGCCATCATACTGTGTTGCTAAAGAAAGTTCGTATTCATCAGGTGTTGCGCTTACATAGATTGAATTTCCTATTCTTGTCATAAATTCTTCAAATTTAAGCGGTCTGTTATCTAAGGCTGAAGGAAGTCTGAAACCATAATCGATTAAGGTTTGTTTTCTGCTTTTGTCTCCGTTATACATGCCTCTTACTTGCGGAACAGTAATGTGCGATTCATCAATTATTGTCAGAAAGTCCTTAGAACACTCCCTCATGTAGTTTATAAGAGAAAATGGAGGTTCTCCCGGCTTTCTTCCATCAAAATATCTTGAGTAGTTTTCTATACCGTTTACATATCCTAGTTCGTTTATCATATCCAGATCAAAATTTGTTTTTTGGTTAAGCCTTTGAGCTTCAAGAAGTTTTCCTTCACTTTTTAATTCATTAACTCTTAATTCTAAATCGTGTCTTATTTTAGGAAAGACGTCTTTATAGCTTAAAGGATCTGTCATATAGTGCTTAGCAGGATAGATAACAGTTGCGTCAAGAGCGGAAAGAGTGTCTCCGGTTAAAGGGTCAAATTCCAATAATTTAGTTAATACGCCGTTCTCTATAATAAGCCTAATTCCGTTATCTAAGTAAGCAGGAAAAAGATCAATATCCTCACCTCTAACTCTATAGCTTCCTCTTTTAAATCCATAATCATTTCTTTCATATTGCAAATCTGAAAGTCTAAGTAAAATATCTCTTTGTTTAACTTTTACACCAGGTCTTATTTCCATCACAAACTTTCCGTATTCTAAAGGGGAACCTAGGTTATATATACAGGAAACTGATGCAACTACAATTACGTCTTTTCTGGTTAAAAGGTTTGTAGTTGCAGAAAGCCTTAATTTATCAATCTCTTCGTTTATCTCTACCTCTTTTTCAATATATGTGTCGGATGAGGGAATATATGCTTCAGGTTGGTAGAAGTCATAATAAGAGACAAAATAGCTGACAGCGTTATTTGGAAAAAAGTCCCTGAATTCCTGATAGAGCTGTCCTGCAAGAGTTTTATTATGGGAAATAACAAGCGTTGGTTTTTGAATATTGGCAATTACATTTGAAATTGTGAATGTTTTTCCACTTCCCGTTGTTCCAAGAAGTACCTGATGTTTTGACTCATTTTGGAGTCCTTTAGTTAACTTTTCTATAGCTTTGGGTTGGTCTCCAGTTGGCTTGAAATCAGATACGAGTTTAAACTTCATCACCTAATTTTAAGGCTCTTATGTACTTTATGCAAGTAATTAACAAACAGACTAGGAAATTAATAGAGAAAGTGATAAAATCCTTTTTAAGAAAGATTACTCCTATGTATAACAATAATGACCTTTTAGATTCACTTATTCACTCAATGGTCGTGGGACAATCTGCTAATACATATAGAAATTCTCAGGTTGTTGTCAATAATGGTTTACTTGTAGATACAAATTCTCCAACTAGAAAAACAAGATATGTTGGTGGACAAAACAATCCCCTTTATCCAGATATTATTGTTTGGAAACCAAACTATCCAGGCTCATCAAGTGGAACAGCAGTTATTGTTGAAGAAATTGAAACACGAAAAACTGTTTATAATAAAGCAGATTTTTGGAAAAAGCTGGGAGATATAGGAGTTATAAAATTTTTTTTAGTAATACCAGAGGGTACAGAAACTGAAGTATTAAATATTATTAAACAGAATGGTATAAGAGTTGATCAATTACAAACTTATACATATAATCCTACCACTAAAATGTACAATTTTAAAAATTCTGGATTAATTTAATATGGCATTAATAATTAATACAAAAAGGGGCAAGAAGAAAGACGAAGAACTTCCGCAAATTCCAGTGGTTAACGCTCAAAGTCCACAATCAACAGATTATAGACAATGGAAAGAACAAACACGAAAGTGGTTGGCAGTTGGTATTACTGCTGGTTTATTTATAATGCTTTTTTTACTATCTATTCTTTTATTTATTTTAGTTTTATTAAACAATGTAAATGCTGGAGTATTTAAAGACATTTTGTTATCCTTTATTGGATTTGCTTCGGGATTGTTAGTGAGCATATTCGGTTTTTACTTTAAAGGAGTAATAGATGAAGAAAACTAAATTTAACATTAAAAGAAAAGAAATTCAAAAGCGAATTAAACAGAATATCAACGTAGATAAAAAAGACCTGTTTGAGTTGATTAAACGGGCTTCACAACCGAAACTCGGTTAAGCAGTAAGTCAAACATTCCGTTCTCTAAATTCCTGTAGTTATATCTGTTTAATTTTGTCTTTAAAAACCATGTGCTTTTTTTAATTTTCAAAAGTTGATTATATGCATTATCTATCTGTTCTTGAGTAGGTTTTTTATACCCTGCCTTTTTTAATTTATCTGCTAATCTCAACGAGTCTATCGCTCGAGATCTTATTTCTTCCGGTAAATTATCAAAACTAAGATGATGTGTATTTATATAATAATCCCCCTTTCCATATTTTGAATAAAATTCATTAATGTCTTTAACGTATGTGCTACTTAAGCGTCCTGGATTCCTTGTGTATAAGAAAAATTCCCTATTTGCTCTACCTTTGTTAATTATAAAATCTTGTTTAAAGATACCTCGTATATTATCGTAAACAAGAATTCCAATAATTTCATCATCTGGATAATTTGGTGAACTGGAAGTAATAATTCCTCCTAAAGCGACAAACCTTTCAGGATTAATTACTTTTAAAGCAACTAAAAACTCTGGGTGAAGCTTGCACCAATTTTTTAATTCTTCGGAGAAAGGCATCATTTCTACAATTAAATCTTCGAGGGTTATCGTTTTCTTAAATTTTTTCCTTCTTTTTTTCATCATAACCCTTATCGACATTGAGTAAATCAAAAATATTGTTGCCCCAAAAAGAATAGAAAAGTCCAAAAATTACAGCAATTGTTAGAAAAATCCCAAAAATCATTAATTTTATTTCTGATTACCGATTTCACCCATATATTATTTACTTATTAATGAAAAAGAATTTATAATTTTGTCTATATTTGAAAAGTAACTTTCATTATTAACTACTCCAAAGATAAAATAGGTAGTATTATTATCGGCCGCTATTGCTTCTCCTTTATAATAACTAAATCCTTCTTGGTCGTTCTGTTGGGCTAAGAAAATTAGGCAGGGTTTGTTTGAGCACGTTGAATCCTTAGATGAAATAAGCTTAAAATTTATAGATGAATTGCTTTTAACGTATTCCAATGTGTAGTTTAGCAATGACCGTAAATTTTTTTCAGATTTATACTTTTGAATTGTTATTACATAAGTTGTTTGTGTATTCGGCTTACTAAAATATGTTATACCTTCTAATGATTCGCTATTGGGACCGTTTACTTCTGTAGTAAAATTATCGTTAGGAAAAATTGTTTTAAAATTCCATTTTTTCGAAATTAAAGGTTTCCAAGTTAAGTTATTATTTTTATAATTAATAACGGAAAAAGAATTTACGAATTTATTAAAAGAGTTAAATTTTGAATCCGTCGAAGACATACTAAGTGCATAAGTGTTATCTTCTATAGCAAAAATTCTATATTTATAAAATTGATTAGAACTGGTAAAAACAAAATCTATATAAGGGTTCCCAAGAAATTTATCTGAAGATGAATTTATTAATTTTGGATTTTCGAAATTTTGAAGGATAATATTTTTATATAAATTTAAATTATTAATATCACCTCTAAGGTTATAAAAGGATGGATATATACCTGCCTCTATACAATAAATTTCGCTTTTATCGCAATAGACAATCGCATGACGGCTTCCTTTAATGTTTTCTATTGGAATATAAATATCAGAGGTTTTTTGCGGATTAGGTTCAGGAAAAAGAATTTTGTAGTTCCCAACTTCTGAAGTAAATTGAAACCATGATTCACTTGGAACCGTTTTAGTAGGAGAATTTAAACTAGTTTTTTTGTCCAAATAAATTCCTAAACCAACTAATAAAACAGTAGCTAAAATTAGAATAACTGTAATATATTTTATCTTTCTCGAAAAGCCAATTTTAACCTGTTTCATTATTGTAATTCTTTCAAACTTACTACAACTTGTTTATACATCAAAAACATATATAACTCAAGGTATAAATACCTTCCTCTTTTTATTCGAATTATTCAAGAGGCGTGACCTTGACAGCCTCTAGATTTGATATAAAATTAACTTAGAAACGAGGTGATTCATTATGACTTTTGAATTCAAGATAAAAAATAGAGCAACTGGAGAATATGTAAACTCTAAGAAAGAGCTAGCTAAGCTATTAGACAATGAATTTGCTTATAATTCAGCTGAAAAATTATTCACACTTTCTACCGATAAATATGAAATTACAGATGTAAAACTACATTAAGGAGGTGAAAATTATGTCAAAATGTAAATGTAAAGAATCAATGCATAGCCATGATGGAAAAGTTTGCGATATAGACATTGCTGATACAGAAATTGTGTGTCCTCGCTGCGGAATTAATATTCAAACTGCAGTTTCCAACGATGAGATAGATGATATGGGATTAAGGGATTAAAATAGAATTCGGGCTAAATTATTCCCACTCAAAAAAACAAGTGCAAAAAATTGGTTTTTCCTAAGGCAAATTGAGACTAAGCCATTACGCGCTTAAACTACATAAGTGCCAATTTTAACACATATTGATACACTTAGACTACTTGACAAAGTTTGATTATTTTTCGTATAAAATATACATAGACCAAAAAAGGAGAAAATAAATATGGCCGGAGTATTATATAGAAAAGAAAGAGAAGTTTTAGAGTTTTTAGCCCAGTTCCAAAGACAGTTCGGGTATTCTCCAACTTTGCATGAAATTGCACAAGGAACAGGACATAAAAGTAACTCTACAGTACACACCATAATTCGTTCCCTTGTAGATAAAGGTTATGTTCAAAAGTCCGATGGAAATACAAGGCTTTTGAAAATTGTAGATGATAAAGTTCAGTTTTCTTTACTTGGAAGTAAGCCCGCTATAGAATTGCCACTTCTTGGATACATTGCTGCAGGAGTACCCTTGGAACCATACAGTGACCCTAACGCGACTTTTTATGTATCCGCCTCACTTCTTTCCGGCAAAAACACAGCATATGTTTTACAGGTCAAAGGAAGGTCAATGATAGAAGACGGCATTTTAGATGGAGATTATGTCGTAATAGAAAAAGTAAGTGAAGCAGCTAATGGAGAAATAGTAGTAGCAATGGTTGATGATAATTTAGCTACATTAAAAAAGTTTTATAAAGAAAACGGTAGGGTAGTTCTAAAACCTGCAAATTCAGAAATGGCACCCATTTATCCAACCAAACTTACAATTCAGGGAAAAGCCGTGGGACTTGTAAGAAAGTTTTAACTTCAAAAGCTTTTTTAGTCGTTTAGATGCTCTTTTTTAAATATCTGCTGGATTTCTTGGTATGAAGGTTCTTTTGTTACTTCTTCTCTGGGTTTTTTAGAAAGCTTATGTTTTGCATATTCAAAAAGCATTGGAAGTAAAGATATAACTACAATTCCTATCACTGCAAACTCAAAATTCTCTTTTATAATTGGCATCTGTCCGAAAAAGTATCCAGCAAAAGTCAAACTCGTTACCCAGATAAATCCTCCTAGGACGTTGTAAAAGAGAAATGTTCTGTAGTGCATTTTGCCAACACCTGCAACAAAAGGCGCAAATGTGCGGAGTATTGGTACAAATCTAGCTAAAATTATGGTTTTACCACCGTGCTTTTTATAAAACTCACCAGTTTTTTCCAGATATTCTTTTTTAAATATCCTTGAGTTTTCTCTTGCAAAAACCCTGCTTCCCAAATGATGTCCTACCCAATAGTTTACTGTGTCACCGATAATTGCGGCGGAAAGTAAGGTTAGGTAAGCTACGAAAATATTTAATAAATTTCCCCCTGCAAGTGTCCCAACTGCAAATAAAAGAGAATCACCAGGCAAAAAAGGAGTAATTACTAGACCTGTTTCAGCAAAGACTATTAAAAAAAGTAAAAGGTAGGTAAAAGGTCCAAAAAGAGTGATTATAGTAGCTAGTGCATCGTCAAGATGAAGTAGTAAGCTGAATGCTTCCATTTAAAAATTATAACAGAAATAAATTCTGTTTGGTATAATCAGGCAATGAACGGTTCACTATTTGTTGTTGCAACCCCAATTGGCAACCTAAAAGATATAACTTCCAGAGCTTTAGAAGTTTTGGAAAGCGTTGATTTTATTGCTTGTGAGGACACAAGGAAAACTACAATCTTAATTAATAAATTTTTTAAAGGAAGAGAAAGACAGATGCAGGATAAGCTTTTCTCATACTATGAACAAGTAGAAGTGCAAAAGATAGCTCAGGTTATCAATTTGCTTCAAAACGGCAAAAACGTCGCTTTAGTTTCTGATGCCGGTACTCCTGCTATATCTGATCCGGGATTTAAGCTTATTAGGGAGTGCTTAAAAGAGGGGATTAATGTTGTTTCTGTTCCAGGCGCTTCATCAGTAGTATCAGCTCTCGTTTCATCAGGGCTTCCAACAGATAAATTCCTATTCTTAGGTTTTCTTCCCCAAAAACCAGGACACAGAGTTAAATTACTAGAGAATTTAAAATTATCCTTAGAAATTATAAATTCTACTGTTATTATTTTTGAATCTCCGTATAAGCTGCAAAGAAGTCTCTCCGATATAAAAGAGGTATTTGGAGATATTGAAATAACAATTGCAAGAGAACTTACAAAAATACATGAAGAAATAAAAAAAGACAAAATATCAAGTATTCTTGAGTATTATAAAAAAGGAATAAAAGGAGAGATTGTAATACTTTTTAACTTAAAGTGATTTTAGCTGTGATTCTATGGCAAGAAGCCTGTTGTATTTAGCTACTCTTTCGCCTCGTACAGGCGCTCCAAATTTAACATAGTCAGCATTTACACTAACTGCAAAATCAGCAATAAAATCATCATTTGTCTCACCGCTTCTATGTGACACAATAACTTTTAATCCGGCTTGCTTTGCCATTTCTGCTACCGCTAAAGCTTCTATAATAGTGCCAATTTGATTAGGTTTAATAATGACTGCGCTTATGGCATTTTTTGAAATTGCCTCTGAAAGTCTAAAAGGATTTGTCGCAACAAGATCATCTCCTACGATCATAGTTTGGGTAGACATTGTTGTATAAAGCTCTTTCCATCCATCCCAATCGTCTTCAGAAAGGCCATCTTCAAGATAAAGAAGGTGGAATTGTTCGTTTACTGTTTTATAAAATGCAACCAAATCCTTTGAAGTTAAAGTTGTCGATTTATCCTTAATTATGTACTTACTTTCGTTATAAAAATTATCAGAAGCAGCGTCTATTCCCAAAAACATATCAAAACCAGCTCTAAGATTAGATTCCTCAATAGCTTTTTTTATTAAAATTAATGCGTCTTGGTTTGAGGTGAGTTTTGGAGAAAACCCTCCTTCAAATCCGACAAGCGAAGAAAGGTTATTGTTTTCTATTACTTTTTTTAAGGAAAAATAAACACGGGTTCCTATCTCCAAGCTTTCTGAATATTTTTTACTCGTTGCAGGAATGACTAAAAACTCCTGGAAATCTATACTTTTGCCACCGTGCTTTCCACCGTTTATTACGTTAAAGCAGGGAGTTGGGATTTTAAGCTGCTGATCATCTTTTTTAACGTACTCCCTAAGGTATAGAAATAAGGGTAGTACTGCGCTTCTTGCTGAAGCTTTGGCAACGGCAATAGAAACCGAAAGAATAGCGTTTCCGCCGATCTTACTTTTATTTACTGTTCCGTCAATTTCGATCATTTTTTTATCTATTAACTGCTGATTTGAAGCATCCATTCCAACCAGAAGAGGAGACAAGATTTTATCAATATTTGTAATTGCATTTAGTACTCCTTTTCCTTGATATCTTTTTTCGTCATTATCCTTTAAATCTACAGCCTCGTATTTACCAACAGACGTCCCGCTTGGAGCAGACGCAATTCCTACCGCACCGTCATTTAAAATTACCGTAGTTTCAATAGTAGGTTCTCCTTTTGCGTTTAAAATTTCTCTTGAATTTATTTGTTTAATTTTTGCCATATTACTTATTTAATAATTCTTTTTCAAAATGCGCAACGAGTTTTCTAGTGTTTTCAATAGCGTCGGGTGAAACAGAAACACTGGTTACTCCAAGCTCAACGAGTATTTTAACAAGTTCGGGATAGGTTGAAACAGCTTGTCCACACATAGAAGTTGTTACTCCATACTTATGAGCAGTTTTTATAGTCTGTTCGAATGCCCAAAGAGTTGCAGGGTTCATCTCGTCAAATTCATGAGCTACTTCAAAATTATCCCTATCAGTTCCTAAAACAAGCATTGTTAAGTCATTTGAGCCAATTGAGACGCCATCAATACCTACTTCAATAAACTTGTCTAGGATTATTACATTTGAGGGAATTTCTACCATCATCCAAAGTTTAAAAGTATCAGACCTGTGAAGTCCAAAATCAGTTATAATTTTTTTAACTTTAATCAGCTCGTCTACGGTTCTGACAAATGGGATCATAAGCCAAAGATTTTTATATCCCATTTTTTCTCTGACAATTCTTATTGCTTCAAGCTCAAGTTTAAAAACTTGGGGATCGTGAATGTATCTAAAAGCCCCTCTGTAGCCTAACATTGGATTAGGTTCGTTTGGTTCATAATCTTTTCCGCCTACGAGATTTCTATATTCATTGGTTTTAAAATCAGATGTTCTATATACAACAGGCCGCGGAGAAAAAGCGCTGCAAAACTTTGCAAGGTCACTTGCTAACTTTTCAATAAACTCGTGCTTTCTCCCATCCTTTATCATTTTTTTAGGATGTACGCCGATTCCTGCCATCATAAACTCAGCTCGTAGTAGTCCGATTCCATCAACATTTCTCTTAGCATTCCTATCTGCAAGCTCTGGTTCGGCCAGATTTACATATACCTTGGTTGCTGTTTTAAGGTCGCTTGAGACAATCACTTGGTTTGAGCCCGCGGTTGCATATCCTCCTTCGTAAATTTCGCCTTTGGTGCCGTCAACTGTTATCACATTGCCGTTTTTAAGTATTTTTGTAGCTTCCTGTGTTCCTACAACAGCAGGAATACCAAGTTCTCTAGATACTATTGCTGCATGACTTGTCTTCCCGCCACTATCTGTTACTATAGCTGCTGCTTTTTTCATCGCAGGAACATAGTCTGGATTTGTCATCGGAGCAACTAATACATCTCCGGGTAGTACTTTATCTATGTCTTTTGCCATTAAAACTATTTTTACAGGACCACTTGAAATTCCAGGGCTTGCCGAATCGCCTTTTAATATAAGCTTTGAAGCGGGTATATGTTCAACAGTTTTTTCTTTTTGTTTATCACTATGCGTAGTTGTTACTGCTCTGGTTTGGACAATATAGATATTATCTTTTTCAATAGCCCATTCAATGTCTTGAGGAAAGTAATAATGCTTTTCTATTTTTTTACCAACAAGGGCTAATGCTTTTATTTGACCATCAGTAATTTTTTGTTTTGAAGCGTCTTTTTTGGAAAGCTTGATTTTCTTATTTCCAGCCCCTGATTTTCTTAAAAGATGATCCTGAATGGAAATCTTCTTACTCTTAATGGTTAAATCTTCCTTATCTACCTCATAATGGTCCGGGTTTACTTCGCCTTGTACAATCATTTCCCCAAGTCCTAAAATTGCCTCTATTACAACTGTTTTTTTGTCGTTGGTAACTGGATCGATTGTAAACATAACTCCGGACTTTTCAGACTCGATCATTTTTTGGATAACTAGCGCAATTCCGGTTTTTATATGGTCAAATTTTTGCTGATGCCTGTAAAAAATAGCCCTTGTGTTAAAAAGTGAAGCCCAACCCTCTTTTATTTTTTCAATTAAAACTGCGTCTCCTCTAACATTTAGAAAAGTCTCCTGTTGTCCTGCGAATGAGGCGTTTGCTAAATCTTCAGCAGTTGCAGAGGATCTTACGGCAACCAAAGGTTCTCCAAGTTTTTTATAAGCCTGTAAAATCTCATTTACCAAGTCTTTAGATAAATTACCTTTATTTATTACATTTTTTATGTGTTTTGAAACTTGTTCTAAGGATTTTGAATCATCAAAATTTGCAGAAGAGAGAAGATGTTTAATCTTTATGGAAAGATTGTTTTCTCTAATGAAATCGTAGTATGCGTGGGAGGAGAGGACAAAGCCTTCCGGCACATTGAAACCCGCTTTTGTTATTTCTCCCAAATTTGCTCCTTTTCCGCCAACCAGAGAAACATCTTCCTTGTCAATTTGATCAAACCACAATATGTGATGGGCAGAATCCGCCATATATTACATTATTATGAGATTATTTGGTTAAATTTACAAGAGGTTTATGTTTATTTGGAAAGCTTTTCTTTGAAATAATCAACCCAGGGAATAAGGCTTGGGTCTTCGTTGTATAAAATGCCAAGATAAAAGCTGATATATCCGCCGAAAGACAATGTAGCCAGGCTTTGGGAAAGCATGCTTGATCCTAGTGGAGTAAAATGTTCACTTTCAATTCCGTTTTTTGAAACAACATCTTCTGTAAGAACTATTCTTTTTTTATGCCTTTGGTCATATAAGGGACTATCTAAGAACAAGACTTTAATTTTCAGCTCATTTGGATATTTAAAACCCTCCATTAAATGATGGTTTAGTTCCGGAATGTCTTCAAAAGCGGCAAATGTCTTAGAAGTTTCATTAAACTGGTTTCTTAAAACATGCGCGTTTCCGTTTAAAAATCCGCAGGACATAATAAGGGGAAAGTACCCCTGGAATTTTTGAGAAAGATCAATTGCAGTTTTTTGGATACTTTCATGGTTTTGTCTTAGTTCTGAAACAGCATTTGAAACTTCTTCATCTGAAACTGATAAAATACCCAGTTTTGTTAAAAGCGCTATTGTTCCTGTAGCCATATATCCGGTACCAAGTCTTGGTTGTCCGGAAGGGTTATTTTTAGCATCAAATTGTAGAAAGGGGAGATTATTTTCTTTAAAAAACTGTGCTAGTTTTCCGCCATTTGTAATACCTGTAATCCTAAGGCCTTTTTTAAGAGCCTCACGTGCACAAGCTAAAGATTCTTCTGTTGAGCCGGAATAGCTTGAGAGAATAATTAAGCTTTTTGTGTTGGCAAAGACAGGTAAATCATAGTCATTATTTGAAATTAGAGGAATTTTTAATTCGTTTTTAAAAAGAGATTGGATAATATATCCGCTATATGCCGAGCCTCCCATTCCGCAAAGAATTATGTTTTCGAAGTCTTTATAGTCATTTGGGAAAGATAAGGTTTTTGCATCCTGCCAGATCTGCTCAATCTGATCAGACAGCATGCCTGTAGATCCATATACGTTTTTTGGGTCTAAGTCTTTAAATGATAAAGGGTTATTTAAGTCAATCATTTTGCAATTGAAGTAATAAAGTCTTTTACTTCGTTAAGCTTTTGATCAGTTATTTCTTTTTGCAAAGACTCAACATTTAATCTTAAAAGTGGTTCTGTGTTTGAGGTTCTTACGCTAAATCTCCAATCAGGATAGGTTATTGCGATTCCATCCATATCGTTTAATATTCCGTCTATATATTTTTGTCTTAACTGATCCATAATTTCTGGTGCGTTAGTAACTTTAAAGTTTAATTCTCCAGATTCATAGCTTCTTCTTAACTCTGAAACAAGCTCTGAAAGCTTTTTTCCTTCTCTTGTCATTACTCCTAGTACTGTCAAAACTACTGGAATTGGAGCTTCTCCGTTACCTGCTTCTTTATAGAAAAAGTGTGAAGATGATTCACCAGCAAAGATTGCACCTGTTTCATGCATTTTTTCTGTAATAAATGCATGTCCTACTTTTGTAATGTCGTATTTACCACCATTTTCTTCGATTATTTTAATTGGATTTAAGATATACCTAATATCAAAAAGTATTGTTGCGCCAGGGTTTTTTGCTAGAAGTTCTCTTGCTACAAGAGATGTAATAATTGATGGGGGAACGATATCTGCATTCTCATCTATAAAAAAGAATCTATCTCCGTCACCATCAGGAGCAAATCCAATATCTGCTTTTTCAGCTTTTACTTTTTGTTGTAAATCTACAAGCGTGTCAAAGTTAAGAGGATCTGGTTGATGCGATGGAAATGTTCCATCCAATTCAAAATTCATCCTCACTAGATTTCCAGGGATGTGTTTGAATAATTCATCTAAGTAAACTGCCCCCATTGAATTAGCTGCATCAGCAACGATTTTGAATTCCTTAATCTCTGGATTTCCTGCAATCTTTAATGAATTTTGTACTTCTTTTTCAACAATGTCATCGACTTTTGTTAAGGTTCCGCCGGGAACTTGTATAAGAGGAGTAGCTTGAAAACTTAAGCTTTTTACGTCTTCCATGCCTGTACCTTTACCGATTTTAATAAGTCCTTGTGGAGAGTTTGCTACCATCTTTAAGCCGTTATATTCTTTTGGATTATGTGAAGCACTAATTTGTATTCCTCCATCTGCTCCTAGGAAAAATACTGCAAAATACATGGAAGGTGTTGATGCAATACCAATATCTAGTATTTCTACTCCTAGATTAAGCAATGCTTTTTGAACTGCGTCAGAAAGGGAAGGGGAAGAAGTGCGCATATCTCTACTTAAAACCATTTTTATTTTTTCTTTACCGGTTTTTTGAGAAACAACTTTGCAAACTGCTCGTGCTATTGAGGCTATACCTTCTTCGTCTAACTCACTAGGGTAAACAGCTCGTATATCGTATGACTTAAAAATTGATGGTTCAATTGTCATTTGTCTATATTATAAATCAATTAGAAAAATGTCAATGGCAGAGGTAAGACTTAAACTTGTCAAACCATATTTGGTTTCATAATCCATTTTATAAAACCTTTTATACGCTTTTATTAATTTTTCTTCTCCAAAATATTGCGCCTGACTTTTAAGTTTTGAAGATTGCCATGGAGCAAGTCTTTTTGTCTCATCTATGTTTTGAGAGCCTGTGCTAGTTACTGCCAAAAGCAATCTAAATTGCCTGACAAGCATATAGAAGATAAGTTCTGTTTCCATAGTGTTTTGAAGGTCGTGGAATAATTTAACAGAGGAAATGTTATTTGGTTTTATACTGTCTAAGAAGGTAAAAAGAATTTGCGGATAGTTAAAAAGTTGTAATGAAACATTTTTGAATGCAGCAGCTTGACCTTTTGTTAGTTCTTTATCCTCCCAAAAAACAATTTCAAAATCTTTATTGGAGTTTAAATATTCAACTATTTGTTTAAATTCATTTGAATTAGATTTTGTTTTAGAAATGAAATTTTCTATAAATACATGTCTTTGGTTTGTAAACAGGGAATTTCCTTCTAGAGTTTGAAAAAGAGTATTGTAGTCAATTTTTTCTCCGTCAAATATATCGGGATTTTCAAACTTCTGTCTTGTATCAATATAAAAGGTTCTGGATTTTGTTATGTCACTGCCGTGGATTATCGTAATCATATTGAGTTTTTATATATTTCAAATAGTTTATTGGCTGTTTTTCCCAAATGCCTTGATCTTGTTTTGTGGGGGACAAGTGCACCGGAAAAATTCTGGGGAATATGTAAAAGTTCGTGAATTATAACCTTGGATTTTTCATCCTCGTCTAACCTATCATAATATCTTGCCAAAACTTCTATAACATAGTGGGGCTCAAGCTTTAAGGCTCTTTGGAATATTTTAGGCATTGACCATATTCTTGCGTATGCTCTTGATTTTGAACCCTCTGTTCTATAGCAATGAATGTTTTGGGACTTAATATGCGGAAAATCAAGCACTTTTAGAATCTCATTTACTTTATTTTTAACGTCTTGAGCGTCAGCCCATTCAAGTTTTGTGCTTGTCATTTGAATTTTAAAATTTTTATGTATGCCTATCGGCAACGTACGATGCAGCGTATGCGTCAGGTTTTGTTTTTGCAACGTATCCGTTTCCGGTTACCATTCCAACTACTTCTTTAATCATATTCCTTGTATCACCATGTTCCCCAACGTCAACATGGATTTCAAGATTATAGTTTGGCGCTTTTCCGTTTAAGTTCTTTTTAAACATGGGTACAAAGATTGTTGCAAAGGATAGTGACACAATTGTTTCTGCATATATTTTTTGCCTTAAAGAATAAATATTTTCCTGTTCCTGTCTTCTCCAGAAATATTTGCCTCCAAATCCTTTTCTGTGAATTAATATTGCTGTAACAAGATTAATAGTGCTTCCTATTTTTTTATCATCAGATTTTTTCTCATGAGAATCAGTACCAATCACAAGAGAATACTGCGCGCTTGGTTTTTCTTCTAAGAATTCTATAATCTTATCTATTATTTCCGTGATGTTTAAAATTCCGTGCGTGTAGCTGTGGAAAATCTCATCAGTTAAGTCCTTATTCATAAATACCGATAATGTAAATTATACCACAGGAGCTCAAATCTTAAGAAGCCATTTAAAAAATGTTTTATTTTCTGCGTTTATCTTGTTAAAAATATCTTTTGTAAATTCTTGGGTAAAATATCTTGTTTTTAAAACAGTACTTTTTACAGCAGCTTGAATAGTTTTTGGCTCTATCTTTGGCTTTCCTTTGGTTTTGGGAAGAGTTAAGTACGCCTCATACAGTGGAGTTTTTTTATTATCTACAATAAAAGAGAACTGCCCAAAAGGTTCACCTTCTGCGTGTAATAAAAAGGGAGTTACTGCAACTATACTCTTATCACTCCAGGCGTTATCAAAAGCTCTTTTATAATACTCAATCTGTGTAGTCTGAGAGGTTGTTTTAGTAGTCCAGCCGGTTTCTGTAATAAAGATAGGTAGTGTTTTACCAGTTAATTCTGAAATTAAATCCTGTTCGAATTCAAAAGAATATATTCCATTTACGCCTCTATATTCAGGTGTTGAGGAAAATCCGGGATTTGGGTATGCATGGACTGATAAACCATCTATTTTTTCAAATATCCCTGGGATCGCTTGGTTCATTTCTCTTAAATAGTTAAATTGACTGATGTATTTTTGGTAAACATCTGGAGCTGCATTATCTAAACCTCCTCCTATAATGAAAAACCTGTCATCCCGTTTTTTAAATACGTCAACAGCATAACTTAATATATCAGCATATTCGGCAGGATTTGGAATTCCGCCCCATTCGTCACCTCTGTTTGGTTCGTTGAGAACTATTATGTACCTGTTTTTTGTCGGCCAGTCAAGGGAATTTAAAAAGTTTGCAAAGTCAATCATTGAGTATTTGTTGGGTTTTTCCCACGAAGCTTTGATAAAATAATCTCCTTCTGTTGCAAGTCTAATAAGGGGAATAACTTTATATTTTGCACTATCATCCAAAAATCTTTGCCATTTCTCAATATTTCTATCAGAAATTCTAATAGGAATTGTCACATACCCCCATTCCCCGCCTGAGGAGTTAACAAGATGAGCTGCTTCTGATATTTCTTCAGGGAATAAAATATGGATTCCAAATTTATTGTTAGAAGTAGTTAATGGATCATAAATAGCAAAAGAGGATTTAGGAAAAACTATGATGCTTAAAATAAATAGAAAAAGGAATAAAAATAGCTTTTGCATAAGCCTGTATATTTTACACTAAATAAGAAAACAAGGAATGAAGCTTAAATTAATACCTTGCAATAATACCAGTAGATAAAAACCTTTGTCTTGTCTTTTCTTCAATTGCTAACTCGCCATATTCAATCTTTTCTTTGGGGATATTAAGATAGTCTTCCATCATATTTGAAAGCATTAGACAGGAAGCAGAAATTGCATAAGCATTTATGATTACAAAGGCTGGGTTAGTAGTTAATAATTTTTTGCAATTTTCAAGTAAGACTGGAAAGCTTTTATTAAAATCCCAGATTTCTCCGTTTGGACCGTGTCCGTAAACTGGCGGATCCATGATAATTGCGTCATATTTATTTTCTCTTCTTACCTCTCTTTTGGTAAACTCAACTGCGTCATCCAATATCCATCTGATAGGTTTATCAGATAGGTTACTTAATGCCTGGTTTTCCCTTGCCCAGGAAATTGCAGGTTTTGAACCGTCTAAATGTGTAACTTTTGCTCCGTTTGCGGCACAGACAAGTGAAGCAATACCCGTGTATCCAAATAGATTTAAGACATTTATCTGTCTATTTGCGTTCTTAATCGTTTTTTCTATAAAATCCCAATTTAGTACTTGTTCAGGGAATACTCCGGTATGTTTAAAGCTTGTTAACTTTGCATAAAACCTAATATCCTTATATGATAACTCCCATTTATCAGGAAGATTATTCTTGTTCCATTGTTTTTCTTCGTCTAGATATACAGCATCTGCCTTATCCCATTCACTTTTTGATAGACATGGTTTCCAGATAGCTTGGGGATCTGGTTTTGAAATAACGTATTTACCAAATCTTTCAAGTCTTTTTCCATTTCCGCTATCTAATAATTCGTAATCCTGCCAGCCTTTAGTAGAAAATAACAACATATGGGCTAATATTATCATAAAATGCTAAAATAGAGCTATGTTAGTAGATGAAGTACATATTTTAGTTAAAGCCGGAAACGGCGGAAACGGTTCTGCTTCCTTTATAAGGAACTCACAGACAGCAAGGGGAGGCCCGGATGGCGGCAATGGTGGTATTGGTGGAAGTATATATATGCAAGGAATAAACGATATAGACGCTCTTCAAACTTTTAGATATAACAAAAAAGTTAGAGCAGAAGATGGAGTAAACGGAGGAAAAAATAAACTGTTTGGAAGAAATGGTAAGGATTTAGTAATAAGAGTTCCCCTTGGAACACTTGTAATTGATGTATTAAGTAAGTCAACCTTTGAAGTTATAG
Source organism: uncultured Gammaproteobacteria bacterium (assembly GCA_964460145.1). Taxonomy (GTDB): domain Bacteria; phylum Patescibacteriota; class Microgenomatia; order Levybacterales; family UBA12049; genus JACQHJ01. The sequence goes on from CAYWPH010000008.1 coordinate 17,852, forward strand.
ATGAAACTACAAAACACCTTATCGCAAGAGGAGGAAAAGGAGGAAGGGGAAATAATGAATTTAAGTCCGCAACGAATCAGGCACCTAAATACGCAGAAAAAGGTGAGAGCGGGGAAGACAAAAAGGTAAAACTTGAACTAAAGATTATAGCAGACGTTGGCTTAATTGGTCTTCCAAACGCAGGGAAAAGCAGTTTACTTGAAGTTTTAACCAATGCTCACCCAAAAATAGCAAACTATCCTTTTACCACTTTAGAGCCAAATCTTGGAGTTATGGATAGGTTAATTCTTGCAGATATTCCAGGACTTATTGAAGGAGCATCACAAGGAAAAGGCTTAGGGATCAGGTTTTTAAAACACATTGAAAGAACAAAGATATTAGTCCACTGTATTGATGTTTCAACAAGAGACCCATATAAAGATTACGAAACAATACGCTTGGAGCTGCAAAATTTTAGTCAGAATTTACTAAGTAAAAAAGAGATTATATTAATTACAAAATCTGATTTGATAAGTGAGGAAAATGTTAAAAAGTTTTTAGCTTTATTTAAGAAAAAGAAAAAGGAAGCTTTACCGATATCTATTTATAATGATGACTCTTTAAACGTACTTAAAGGAAAAATAAAAGAACTTATTAACCCATGAAACATTTGCAAATATTTGCAAACATTAGTCTTTTCTTAGCATTATATTATTTAATTTATTATATCTACTTAGGTATTGTTTCGCCAATTCCAGCTCTTGGTGATAGTTTTGATTATCATATCCCAATTGCCAAATCTATTTTAAACGGGAGTTTTTTAACTGCACCCTTTAGTGCCTATTCGCATTTCTATCCTGGTACCAGTGAAGCAATAAATTCAATATTTATTCTTTTAAATATTCCCCTGACTCTTTCAAATATCTTAGCTTCTGTGTTACTGGGTATAGGCTGTTATTTTTTAGGGAAAGCTTATAAACTAAATAAATTTTCTTCAATAATTTTTGCAACTACAATATTTAGTCTAAATGCAGTGCTTCGCTGGATGAATGCGGTAAACGTTGACGTTTGGGTAGGATTATATTTCGTTACTTCCCTAATTTTACTTAAAAATCCAAAGAAATCTGTTGTTTATTTTGCAAAGCTTGGTTTAGTATTTGGGTTATTAATTGGATCTAAGTATTCTGCAATCTTATTTTCGATTATCTTATTTGGTTTCTATATTAAAGACCTTTTAAAAGTTATAAGCTTAAAAAGAGTTATTTCATTTCTAGTACCCTTTAGTATCTTAGGTCTTTTTTGGTATTTTAGAAATTTTATGGCAACAGGAAATCCTTTTTATCCTACTCCAATTTTAGGCTTAAGCGGAAAAGATGTTTTTAACGGGACTACAATTTTAAGCGTAATTATTAAATATCCCATGGACATGTTTAATGCGTTTTTTTCAGAGTATAAATTATGGTTTTTAGCAATAGTTGTTGCACCGTTAATTTTATTAAAAGAAAAAAGGATTACGGACACAAATAAATTACTTTTACTTGGTCTAGTAAATTTTGTGATTTTTCTTTTCTTTCCAACAGATAATCATACATGGATAATGGTTTCAAGCTTTAGGTATTCATATCCTGTCTTTATTCCTTTAATCTTAGGTATATTTTTGTATTTTTATAAGAAAGAGCGAATGGATCTATTGTCTTACTTTGTTATTGCAAACATGCTTGGGGTATCAGCGATAAGTTACCAACCGAAACTTATACTGATATTTTTGCCTCTAGCCGCATTATTAATATATGTTTTAAATAGGAAAAAAGCCTAACAAGCCGCAAAAAAACCCCTTGCGGGGCTTTTTCGGGGTAATCTATTGCTAGATCTCCTGCCTTCAATACTTTCGTATTAGAGGTAAAAAGCATTTTATACCCATTAATAAACTTTGTCAATAGGGGAAATAAAAAAGTGTGGTATAATCCCAAAATGACTGAAAGAAGTAGAGCAATTAATAGAAGATAAGCAATGGGAGCAATTGCAGGAGGAGCCTTGGCGTTTTTTACCGGACAGAAAGTACAAGCAGCAGAAAGTGATACTAATGGAGTATTGGGGATAATTGCAGCTGAAACCCTTACAAACTTTAGAATGTTTGCTGACGCACATAGGCAGTTACAGGCTATTTTGGGAGAAGAACCACATCCTCTTGAAAGCTATAGAGGACTACTCATACATGGTGTTAATCAAATCTTAAGAGGTGTTGATTTCTTAAGCCCTGACTTTTGGGAGGTACAAGGTGGTTCCGAACCACAGCCAACATCAACTCCTAATCCAACACCAACTAGGGCTCCTACACCTGGAAAAGCACCCATAATGGGATAGGTTAAAATATTATTGGTAGTTAGGGCTTAATAAATGTAGAGGCTGAAATCACAAGTAGTACTCCTATTGTATTAAATATAAAGGAAATAATGATGAACTTATATACTTTTATTTTTGAAATTCCTAAAAGACTTACTCCTATTTCATCGGGAAGGGGAGAAGCAATAATAAGTGCTCCTATCACAGGAAGTGTCCAGCTAAAATATTTTGTATGTAAAACATGATTTAAATGGTTTCCCCCTAGCCTTTGATAAATTGAGCTTATTTCGTTTGTCAAATCATCCTTTACAAATTTAAAGATAATTAAATCTCCTAAAACCGCTCCAAAACCGGCAAGCAATCCCAGTTCAATTGGAGAAAGTTTTTCAGCTAAGATAAGTAAGATTACAATGGCTGTAGCAATTGTAAATGAAGATGTAAATAGGACTCCTGCTAAAAATCCTCCAATATAGCCTAATTCCCCAAGTCTAAGTAAAAATATATGAAATTGTTCAAGTCTTGATAAAAATATGGCAAAGACAATTGAAATAATTAGAAAAGTCAGGTTTCTATACTTCCAGTGCTTAAAAAGATGCATAAATATACTATAGCAAATTATTAATCATTAACAGATCCAAGAGGTTTTTTTGCAATAAGTGGATCAAGTTCTCCTCTAATTTCTTCTGCAAGTTTTTTGCGATTAGGGAGTAATATAGAAAAGGGTCTGGGAAAATAAACAACGCGCCTAGAAGGATAATTTGATTTTTCCAAACCTGGTACGTAATCTGATTTTGGAACAAGAACTGATTTTGTAAAGGGAAGTTGTTCTGGAGCACCAGATGCTCTTTCTATACACATACAGGAATATATCTCATCATAAGTTGCTTCAATTCTATTTTTTTGTAAAAGATTAACCCAATCCTCAACTGACACTCGATTTTGACGAAAGTTAATAACAGCAGGAACTTGCAATAACAACATACCGCCTGTGGCTAACATATTCCACATGCGTTGTAGTGCAACAGCGAAAAACCCTCCATGATCTGGCACGTATTCCATACCCCCAAGAGGTCTTTCCAAAATCAAATTTGCTTTCCTAGGTCCTAACGCTTCAGATAATCGTTTCCAAGTTTTTGACTGTAATAGATCTCCAGAAATTTGTTGTATACCCATTCTACTATCAATTGCTTGAACCTCAGGCGCTCTAAGCTCATCCAAAGTTACAGCTATTCCAAACCCCTTAACAGGTGACACATTAGTAAATAAATCTAAAAGCGTTCCACTTGGTGACATAAGATCAATTACTACTGGTTCCTCATAGCCTGCAACAATATCCGTTATCTGTCTTCCCCTTAGTGCATAACGAAAAAATCGTTGATACGTTTCAATTGGAGAATTATAAGCAGGCCAAATTTCATCCGAAGAACGTCCAGCTCTTTTTAGAGTCTTTAAAACATGCAATGGGGGAGTCCTATGCTCTTTAGTTTCAATTACCATAATTAGAATTGTAGCAAAAACATAAACTATATTCAAACTATAGGGTGAAACATTTCAAATATTTCAGAGCGGAACTAGATTCGTGCTTCGTTGGAGCAGTAGAAAAACATTATTAATCCTGACCATACGCTAACTTTATTTATTAATTATCAAATGAATTATGGGATGGAATATGTCCTATTGTAATCCAAATCATTGACTAAGCCTATTAACTTACATAAAGCTATCAAAAGTTAAAAATTTGTATTAATAATGTATAATATAGGCCATGACTTATCAAGAAAGAGCAAGACAAGTAATAGCAGACAGAGAAGCTGATGCAACTGCTAAGCAATTAGAGGAGGCGGGTGTCAGAACTAAAACTGCTGAGCGAGAGATAAAACAAGAAGAAGAAAGAAAAGAAAGATTGCGACATCAACAATTTGTTGTCTCACAACTAATGGAACAATTAGACTCGGTTGAAATAGCTACCCGTCTTGAAGAAATACACAGAACCATTTGGAACGGCAGAGGGAAAGTCTTAACGAGAGAATCTAAGGATCCAGATGGTATTGTACACAAAAAAAGACTCATTCTTCAAGCAGGTGTTCCTTATGTTCACCAAGGGACACAAAAAACAAGAGAAATTGGGTACGGTACGTACGAACAAAAAATAATTACCACTCATAGGGAAGGAAATGACTATTATTCAGAAACCGTTTACGGTAGTTATACAAAAGAAATGTTAGGTTATTATGAAGCTATTGTAGAAAGAGTATCAGGACATTCTACTTATTTTAAACCTCATTTATTTTTCATCGAATATGAAGCTACACCTCAAGGTAATGTAAGGATAGCTGCTCGTGATAGTGAATATTACCTAAGGCCACAACGATTTAAATTAGGCTTACCAGATAATTCTCCTTGCGAGCCGCATGACTATAGTTCAAGTTATACTTATGATACCGTTGTAGACGAATCACCTTCGAGAAACCAAGATAGATTGCGCTACAAAGACAGGCATACACAGGATGGTTATGTTATTCGAGAAAGGAAATGCGTTGAGTACGAATTAGGACTAGTCATGCGAGCCGATGCTTTTAGCTTAGATAGGGTAATGGCATTTGTCGATAATGCACTACTCGCAGAATCCGTTGCGAGAACAGAACACCCAATCGAAAACCTTTATCAAAGTGTTCCATTAGACATAAATAGTATACATCAAAGAATTGGATCAATAGTAAACGTAGATAGGAAGCCATTTATGGGCAGAGTCCCATTTAAATTGAGATTTTCTAAACCACCAAGTATTTGATTAATTTAATTCTTAACAAAGAATCTAGATAAAACTATAATTACTTATTTAATTAAATATATTGAACACTTTGAATTGAGTTTTCCTTTCACGTTAATCGTTAATACGGATGCAGAGAAAACAACTATAGTACCGCCAAGGGGATTCGAACCCCTGATTCTCTGGCTGAAAACCAGATGTCCTGGGCCACTAGACGATGGCGGCATAAAAACAATTATACCTAAACTGTACTTTTAAGGCAAACTATTTAAGCCTTTTTCTTAAATTTTCCAGTATATCTTTAGCGCTATCTTGTCCACCTAGTCCAAATGCTATTCCTCCAGCAACTGCAACCATTGCGACAAACCCTGTAAAAAGTATTCTTATTAAATCAGTTGCTACTCCAAGCTGGCTAAGTACTGCAAGAATTACAAATATATTTATTGCCCATCTAACAGCTGAGGCAACTGTTGCTGCAGTTTGACTGTCAACTCCTTTTACAGACGCCAAAACTATGTCATGAGCAATTCTTGCAAATACAAATCCAACTATTGCAATAACTGCTGCTACAAAAACGTTAGGAAGATAGAATAATACCTCATTTAATACTGTAATAATTCTTGGAAGTCCCCATACGTCTGCTGTTGGAACTAAGAATATTAAGATAACAAACCATCTTGCAATCTCTGCTAGAATGTTTGTCCAAGTTAACTCATCTTTTAACTCCGGCACTCCGTATTTTTTAAGATATGATTCTATTCTTAAAGCTTTAGAACTGCTTAAGATGATTTGTTTTACCAAAGAGCCAATTATGACACCAATTATTAAGATTATTGCTCCTGTTAAAAACCTTGGAATGAAACTGACTGTAGCGTAGAAAGCATTATTAAAAGATGCAACTAAGGTTGTACCAATATCGGTCATTTAATTCACCTCCTTTCATCTTTTGATTAACCTTGTTATATATTGTTTCTCTTACGCTTGTCAAGTAATATAGCTAATTGATATAATCTAAGTATATTGGGCCGGTAGCTCAGCGGTAGAGCAGGAGCCTTTTAAGCTCTTGGTCACAGGTTCGAATCCTGTCCGGCTCACCAAGGAGAAGTTTTCAGACTTGTTGGCGGAATTTTTTACAAGTTATCGCAAACCGATATACCAGGAACTCTTACAATCAAAAGAGGGAAAGCACCAGTTAGTTTATAAACTCTACGGCCTCACGCCGGAAGAAATTGCAATTGTTGAAGGAAAAGAGGTGAATTAAAATGAATGACACTTGGTATAAGAAAGTAATAAACGCCTTGCTCCCCGTGTTTTATTTAACTATTTGGTTTGTTTTTATCTTTGTGTGTAAGAGCGTTGGCTTTTTTGAAAAGCTAGATGTCGGTCTATTTTTAACTCTTTCTTTTCTTGTTATGTTTTTTGGGATGATAACGAAAGCGACTTCTTGGTCTATTGGGAATCAGTTGTTCAATGTGTCCGGGGACTCAAAAAGACATATTGAATATTCTTCACACGATAACTGGAAGAACAGTGATGCTCAAAAGACAGGCTTTACGATCAAAATAGACCACGACGATCCTAAAGTAATTAAGCAATTGATGACTCATCACGCAGAACTTAGAAATAAGGAAACGCACCCTAAAGAGTAAAAATATGCCTAGAGTACAACATAAAACTGCTGTTTTAATGCCTTACGCTCCACTAAAGGTTGAATTGGATATCGGTGATATTAAGTTTATCCCCTTCCAAAAATTAAAAGTTAATCCCTAGATTGACAAAGCAGTTTTGGATCATCTTACAAAAATAGTATCTACTTACAAGAATCTTGGCGGTTCACAAATTCATAATCCTACCTTCATTTTTGTTAATAACATAAATTTTAAAAATCCTACTCAGGCTTCCATAGAGCGTATTGAAACTGCAAAAAATTTACTTGCCTTTTTGGGAATAATGAGAATGGTATCTTTCAGCTTCGTTACTTCGGACAACTTTGAAGTGATTTATCAGAGTTTCGTATTAGGCGACGACCATGTTTCTACTCGTGCGGGGTCAATTCACAGCATTATGACTGGTGGCTATCAACTTCCTAAAGTGACATTTTTTAAGCCAGAGTATGTCAACCTACCGTTTGATATTAGAACTGACGATAATACACTTGACGCTTTCAATAAGGAACTTTTAACTAATCCTTCAAGAGATGAATTCCTACGAATCCTTAGGTCGCTTGAATTCTTTTTTGACGCTTACCGGAATTCGTATGACGTTACTTGGTATTCAAGGATACTATTAATTTTTATAGCTTTGGAAGTTATTTTAGATTGTGAAACTAGAACGCAATTCAGAAATAGATTGCAAGATTTATGTACCCATAAAAGGTTTGTTGGTAAGGAGAAAACTTACAGTTATCCAATAATGAATACACAGACTGGTAATAAAATGACTGATGAGAATCTTACTTACAAACAAATCTGGGCGGAGGAATTTTATAAGTTAAGACATAACATAATTCATCACGGGGTAATCCCTAAAGACTGGCTCGTTTTTAAGGATTTACTTGGAATAACAAAAAGAACTGTAGGTCATTTCTATATTGCCGAACGATTCTACATTTCAGTAGTCTTACGGACCTTGCGAAGACTTGGATATACCAGTGTTCCTGACGAAACAATAATAGAAGACCCCAAAGAAATTCTCAAAAGAGAAAATAATTATCTATACAATGCCCTTGCAACAAAGCTAAACCCATGAATAAAGAAGAAAAAGATTTTTTAAATCGAAAGTAGCTTTAGAGAAAGTTAACGAAGGGGAATCCGCTACTCGAAGCCTTGGCGAAGTGTAGTCCCCTACGCGGTACACTATCCTATAGTTGATTTTAATTTCCACGCTTGATATAATCCTCGTTCAATATGAGTAAGATAGAGGGAGCAGAATTAGATGGGATTCCAGCAATACGTCATCAAGCACTTGATCCATTGGTTGTAATGTCATGGCAAGGAAAAAGGGCAGATTATTTTTTTAGGACAATAGCTAATAGTGGCCAACCCCAATCAATTGACTGGTCGTTAAGCTCAAGAGTTTTTGGCCAGAGACTTGAGGAAGGATATGATGCCGGTAGATTATTTTCAAATCTTACCGACCAGTATAAAACAGGACCATACTTAACTCTTGAGGGCTTAAGAAGGATGAGAGAAAGTGGTTTAACTCCGAGCATGAGAGATGCCGCTGAGAGGGCAGAAAGAGACATTGCTGAAAATGGTGCAGATTCGCTATGTCATCTAGGTCTTCCGACAGTTATTCAAAACAGACTAAAATATTTAAAAATCTCTACCATTCAGGGTATTTTAGAATCAGACCCTAGTAGACTGGAATTAGGCAAAAAAGGGATGGAGATCTTAAAAGAAAGACTTGTTATTCATAATGAGCAGCTTGATGTATTAAAAGCTCAGGGACTCCGATGATCACCTTCCATTTGAGTAAACACTTTTCCACATTCCAAGTGGGAACTCAAATTTACTAAACTAATTACTACCTTTTTATTTGTTCGCAGATGGCTGTTAGATAGATAGCATTTCTTGCCCCTCCTAGATCAGTTTCTCGGACTTCCCCACTAGTTGTTGCAGCAGTTACTCTATTCAGAGCTTTTATAGGTAATCCAGACGCTGACGGTAGTTCCATTCTTAACCCCATGTACCTTATAGGATAGCTAAGAGTTGCCAAACCCAAATAAACACTTCTATACACAAATCGCTGACCAAAAAGTTTTGCTACTTGCCAGCCATTTCCATTCAGTGTATCCAATAATTCTTCCATGCTAAATTCTTTAGTATGGAATTTATGTGACGGCTTACCTTCCCTATCATGATATGGAGAAAACAATTCACGGTTAGGCGTAGACAGGATCATTCTGCCACCCATTGTAGCCGTCTGACGTAGGTTATACAAAAAATCGGGAATGTGAGCATCAGGAATATGCTCGAGCGTTTCAAAGCTTACTATCCAATCAGCGGGAGGTACTCCGTCGATTCCACCATTTGCAGAAAGGTCGGCCAGTTTAAAAGACAAATTGGGCGCAATAAAGTTGGCGTGGGCTTCAGCTAATGCCACTTTGTCTATGTCTAGCCCTACTACTTGGACTGCTTTAGTTACATCTGCTAAGTGTGCTGTTCCCCAACCAGATCCGCTTGCAGCATCAATAATCACTGCCGGACTGGCATCTTTTATCACCATACCAGCAAAACGATACCTTTCCTGATGATCAAGAGCAGTGGAATGTAAAAACCTTCCGAATGCGGATGAATCAGAAGATGCTATTTCATGCTCATTGGCTGTGATCCATTCTGCTGACATTTAGAACGCATTTATACAACTTTTGAGG
>CAYWPH010000009.1:0-23246 GCA_964460145.1 uncultured Gammaproteobacteria bacterium
AATACTCTTTTTCCTTAGATGTTCTATTTCAAATTCAGATAAAAGTCTTTTAATCCTATATTCTTTATTAGGTACTTCATAAAGATTTGCAAATACATTTAACACTTCCTCAACTGTAAAAAGCCAGGGAAGGGAAATATACGCAGATGAAAAATTCAGTTGTTTAAGTATTTCACTTCGGTTTCCTTTAAGAGGTTTCCCAAAATACGAAATACTGCCGCTTGTTGGATCCATAACATCCAAAAGCATATGAATTGTTGTTGTTTTTCCGGCTCCATTTGGGCCAAGCAAACCTAATATCTCTCCTTGTCTAATATCAAAAGAGATATTATCAACTGCAGTAAAATCTTTAAATTTTTTAGTAAGGCCTATAACCTCAAGAACTTTTTGTGACATAAAATTTATAAACAGATTAGGCAAGATCCTTTATGCGGTCGAGGAGATATTCTTTGTTATTTTTTGATAAATCTTCATCTACCTCTTCAAATAATTTCTGCAATATGTCCCCAACTTTGGGACCAGGTTTTATCTGTAGTGTTTTCATTATATCATTTCCATTTATTTTTAAATCATTTATTGAAAAAGGTGCTGGTTTTAACTGGTTTTCTACTTTTTCTTTAAACAGTTTAAGTCTCCAGCTCTCCGCCGTCTGCGTTCCTCCTCCAAGTCTATCTCCAACTCTTAGATCCATCATATCTTTTACATTTTCTACCCCAATTCTTCTGATAAACCTTCTTACAGCTGAGTCTGTTAGGTTTTCATTGACGCTAAACATATGCCAGCGAATTAAAGTTACTACTTTTTCTCTATCTTTTTTAGAAAACTTAAGCCTATTGCAGATCTCCCCTGCTATTTTTGCTCCAATTACTTCGTGATTATGGAAAATAACTAAACCCTCCTTATCTTTTGATAAAGACTTTGGTTTTCCAACATCGTGAATCAAAGTTGCAAACTTAACAATTTGGTCCTTTGATGGACAATATTTCAGAGATAAAACATTGTGAGTAAATACGTCTTCTGTGTGATGCCTGCCTGGTCTTGCCTGAGAAACATTAACTCCATCCAAAAGCTCTGGAATTATATAATTTAAAAGACCACTTTTGTATAAAAGCATTACGCCCTCATATGCATTATCCGACTTTAATATTCTTAAAAGCTCAATTTGCACTCTTTCTTTTGAGATGTGCTCTAAAAGGGGGGTATCCTCAACTATTTTTTCAAAAGTTTTTTTCTCAATTTTAAATTCTAGTTCAGTTGCAATTCTTATTGCACGTAGTAGTCTTAGCGCGTCTTCTTTAAATCTTTGATTTGCATCTCCTACTGCTTTTACTATCTTTTTCCCTAGATCAGCTTTTCCGTTGTAGGGATCAATCATTTCAAATGAATTTGATTTTCCAACCAACCTTAAGGCAATTGCATTAATCGTAAAATCTCTTCTTGCTAAATCCTCTTCAATTGTTTTTCCCCAAGATACTTTTTCAGGTTTATGAGTTGGACTGTGGCTTTTTTCAGTTCTAAAAGTGGTTATTTCAGCAACTTTTTTTTCTCCTTTTATCTGGTACGAAACTCCGACTGTTCCAAAATCATTATTATAAAAACCATTTGGATATATTTTTAATATTTGATCAGGGGTTGCATTTGTGGTTAAATCCCAGTCAACAACGTCTCGTTTTAAAAGCAAATTTCTTACACTTCCTCCTACAAAAAAGACCTGAAAACCTGCCTCCTCAAGTTTTTTATATATACTCAAAACTTCATCTGGAATCATATTCTCTATCTTGGTATAGTATAGCAAAGTAATAAGGTAAAAAGAATTTATGAAGAAATGGAATGTATTAGGTAAAATAGAAAGTAAAGATCCCAAATTAACAAAAGAAAAATTACTATCAATTCTTCTAGAAAATAGAGGACTTAAAACAAAACTTCAAAAAGAAAAATTTCTTTCGCCATCGTTTTCAGATGTAACCATTGAAAGCGTAAAAATTGATAAAAGTCAGCTTAAAAAAGCAATTGAAAGAATAAAAAAAGCAGTTTCCAACAAAGAGCAAGTTATTGTTTTTGGAGATTATGACGTAGACGGAATTTGCGGTACAGCAATACTTTGGGAAACTTTAAATGAGTTAGGCGCAAATGTTTTACCATATATTCCAAGTAGATATGAAGAAGGATATGGGCTCTCAATTAAAGGAATTGACAATTTGCTAACTAAAAATCCAAAAGTTAGCTTAATAATTACCGTTGACAATGGAATTGTCGCAAACGAAGCGGTTGAATATGCAATTAACAAAGGAATTGATGTAATTATCACGGACCATCATGTTCCATCTAAAACACTACCAAAAGCTTTTGCAACGGTTCACACGACTTTGGTTTGTGGAGCGGGTGTTGTATATTTATTGTCTAAAGAATTAAACAAAAAAAATAGGGAAGATAACCATCTTGAACTTGTTGTTCTTGCAACAATTGCAGACTTAGTTCCTTTAACAAATGAAAATAGAATCTTAGTTTATTTTGGCCTTATGGTGTTAAGAAAAACTAAGCGAATTGGGTTACTCTCTCTTTTTAAAAGCGCAGCAATAAAGAAAGAAACAATCGATGTCTATGAAATTGGGCACATTATAGCACCAAGGCTAAATGCAATGGGAAGACTGGAAAGTGCAATGGATTCACTAAGGCTAATTTGCACAAGAGATAGACAAAGAGCAGATATACTTTCAAAATCTTTATCTGATACCAATCTTTCTAGACAGCAGTTTACCAGTGAGGCTTTGCTGGATGCAAAAGATAAAGCAAAGAAAAAACTAATGAACAAACTGCTTTTTATTGCAGATAGTCAGTATAAGGAGGGCGTTATAGGTCTTGTTGCTGGAAGATTAGTTGAAGAGTTTTATTTACCTTCAATTGTTATTTCCAAAGGTAAAATTTATAGCAAAGCCTCAGTTAGGTCAGTTAAGGGATTTAATATTATTGAGTTTTTAAGACAAGCGTCAGATTTATTAGTTGATGTTGGAGGACATCCTATGGCAGCTGGGTTTACAGTTGAAACTCAAAAACTTGATCAGTTAGAGGAAAAACTTTATAAACTTTCTGCAAAACTTATTAATAAAGATCATTTAGAAAGAGTCTTAAATATTGACTTAGAATTACCAAATAGTTTGATAACTTTTAAAACTTATGAACTAATCCAAGTACTTAAGCCATTTGGCATGGCAAACCCCGAACCAACCTTTGTTACAAAAAACTTAATAATTGAAAGCTTGAAAGTTATAGGGAAAGACGGAAAGCATCTTAAATTAAATCTCAAATCAAAAGACTCAAACTTTTGGATTGAGGCAATTGCATTTGGAATGGGGGAGTTAAATTCAATAGACATAGGAGATGAGGTTGATATAGCTTACACGCTTGACGTAAATGAGTGGGATGGGAATAAAAAACTGCAGCTTAAAGTTAAGGATTTAGCGTGATACCTGCATTCTAGCACTTGCTCCAAGCACTTTTTGCCTGATTTCTAGACTATGTTTTCCTGGTCCTACCCATCTTCTTCTTGGATGACGTTGTCTTGCTGCAGAAAAACATACAGATGCTCCTTCAGTTGTTAAGCTAGAACTTCCATGTGGTTGCCCTACATCTCCTCCACGAAGTCCGTCTAAGCGTTGAACTCCAGCCAAAAATATTTGGAGCATGCGTTGTGCCTCAGCTCGCTGAGCTTTGTTTCTCAACTCGCGTTCCTGCTCAGACACTTTTCTTCCTAATTCTTTCATATATTTAGTAATAAAAAACTTCCTTTTTGAAGCGCACTAAATTGGCCTCCAATAGGGAAGTTAGCAATTAAATCTACTCTTGTAAAATAACTTCAAAGTCATACTCACAACTTGAAATCATAGCACTAGCTCTGCAGCTTGTCAAGAGTGCTACCGTAGTGATATCATTTAGAGGTTATGGAACAAAGGGTTTTAGCCTCAGGCGCTAAAGATAACATAGGTAAAAACATACGTATTGACGGCTGGGTTAGGATTAGAAGGGACCATGGAAAGCTCATATTCCTTGATGTTAGAGACAGAAGCGGAATAATTCAGGTTGTGGTTAATCCTCAAGTCTCAGAAAATGCACATAAAGTAGCGCAGGAATTAAAACCTGAATATGTAGTAGAAATTGAGGGTAAAGTAAACGAAAGACCAGGAGGCGCAGTAAACAAAGATCTTGCAAGTGGAAATGTAGAACTTGAGGCTACGAATATTAAAATTATAGCTAAAGCTGATACTTTGCCTTTTGATATGGGGTCAGAGGATCTAAACCTTGAACTACCAACGCTACTTGATCACAGAGCCTTAACCCTAAGACATCCTAAGATTCAGGCTATTTTTAAAGTCCAGGCAGTAATTATTGATTCATTTAGAGAATATTTAAAAAGTCAGGATTTTATGGAATTTCAGGCTCCATCAATTGCTCCGGCAGTTGCTGAAGGAGGAGCTGAGGTATTTGAGGTAGGATATTTTGACCACAAAGCGTATCTTTCCCAAAGTCCACAGTTGTATAAGCAAATTGTCATGTCTGCGTTTGAGAGGGTTTTTAGCGTAAATAAGATCTTTAGAGCAGAGCCAAGTGTAACGACAAGGCATTTAGCTGAAGTTGTATCATTAGATGCTGAAATGGGCTTTATTGACTCTTGGGAAGACGTTAGAGATATGGCTGAAAACGTCGTAAAGTTTATCTTAAAAGAAGTTGAAAAAAAATGTAGCAGGGAGTTAAAACTTTTTAATACAACACTGCCCCAAATTATTGATAAAACTCCAACCCTTAGTCTTCGTGAAGTACAGGAGAAGATATTTAAAAACTCAGGCAGGGATGTTAGGGGACAAAAAGACTTAACTCCAGAGGATGAAAGGGAAATCTGTACTATTATAAATAAAGAAACAGGTTCAGATTTTGTCTTTGTCTATGGATATCCGACAAAAAATAAACCTTTTTACGTTTATCCAAATCCAAAAGAGCCTGAATTCAACGAGGGAATGGATTTACTTTGCCGTGGTCTTGAATGGCTATCTGGAGGAAGAAGAATTAATGACTATAGCCAGCTTATGGAACACGTTAAAGAATGGAAAATGGATCCTAAAAAAATAAGCATGTTTTTAGAGGCATTTCGCTATGGAGTTCCACCTGAAGGAGGGTTTGCTTTTGGAGCTGAAAGAATGACAATGCAGATTTTAGGACTTTCCAACGTTAGGGAAGCGAGTATATTTCCTCGTGACATGGAAAGGATTGATGAAAGACTTTCTTCTGAAAAATAGCGATCTAAAAAGAGTCTATTTTCTGCTGCCTGTTTTATTATTTACAGGTTTTTTAATTATTTTCATAGTAAACATTCTTATAAAGATCTGGATACAGGGAAATCAAGTATCAGTATCTCCTATTAATACTTCAAAAAGCTTTCAATACCCTGTTATAAAAACTAATTTTATACCAAAAATCAGCGCTACCGGAGCTATCATTATGGACGCAGATTCAAAGGTGGTTTTGTATTCTAAAAACCCGGATTTAAGGTTTTCTCCAGCCTCGACTACAAAGCTTATGACTGCATTAACTGCCTTAGATTATTTTAAACCCCAGGATATCTTAACTGTAAAAATTGCAAGTAGGGAAGGTTCAATAATAGGTCTTTTCTCAGGGGAAAGTCTGACTTTAGAAAATCTAATCTATGCAATGTTACTCCCTTCTGCAAATGATGCAGCTTTTACAATAGCTCAAAATTATAGAGAAGGCCATGAACAGTTTGTTGAAAAAATGAATCAAAAGGCAAAAGATTTAGAGCTTTTAAATACCTACTATGGTGATCCAGCAGGACTGTTGGATAGGCAAAACTATACAACTGCCTTTGATCTTGCAAGACTTGCGTCTTTTGCAGTTTCAAACCCTTTGATTAAAGAAATTGTTGCAACTAAAGAAAAAGTAATAACAGATACTACGGGTACTTTTGTCTATAGAATAGAAAACTTAAATGAACTTTTAGGAGTAAATGGTGTAAACGGAGTAAAAACTGGTTATACAGAGGAAGCTGGGCAAGTTCTAGTAACATCAAAAATTGAAAAAGGAAAAACTATTATCATTGTAATAATGGGAAGTGAAGATAGGTTCTTAGATACACAAAAACTTTTGGATTTGGTACACGAAAATCTTAGTTTTCTATCCATTCATCCCTAACCGCATTAACATAAGCAAAGAACCCATCACTTCCTGTAAAGACGATTACTGGATACACAAAAGTTTTTTCATTTTTGCTTATGTAATATGCCAAGAATGCATCGTTTATGGAAACATTTTTTTCAGTTCCAAAGTACGATGCAATATATGCCTTTTTGTTTTTTAGCTCGTCAAATGCTTCCTCTATGGTTTTTAATGGGTAGGTAGAGAACTCTTGTGAAATCTCCGGATTAACAAAACTAGCTCCAACTATTTCTCCTCCTGATGCAAGTATTATGTTTACATTTGATTCAGTTGGGTTTTCGTTGTAAACAGAAAGTTCATCAATATTTTTTTTGAAAAAATTAACCTGAACAATTTGCGTATTGGAAAGACTTGTTGCTTTAACAAAAGTGCCATTGTTATTTATTGTAAAAAAATTAACCAATGGATTTTCAAAATCTAAATCAGTAGAACTATATCCCATTGAAGATAGAAAATCATTTGTTTTCTCTATTGCGCTTTTTTCATCAGCTACATTTCTTCCGGATATTGCATCAGGATCTTGCAGAAAATTACTTGTAACCTCAAAGTTAAAAGTTTCAATATTTAGCCTAATACTCTTGGGAAGATCTCCATTTGTACTCCAGTCATAAACAGTGTCGGAAACTTTAAATGGTCCATTATCGAATCTTGCCGCTTTTACCTTTTGTTTTGCAATGTCAAGCGCAAGTAAGTCTGGTTTTGGCAGGGCTATTGTATAAACCTTAGTCTGAGAGGAAATTTCCGGAAGACTTCCAGAAATTGTTTCAATTTTATAAGTTAGTTCTTCACTTGTTTGATTTTGGGGAAAAACTGGACCCGGTAGTTTTCCAAATAGTACTGTTGGGGCAGGAGGAGGAGTTGGATAAAGCATCTCTTTTATAATAAGTCCGATTCTAAATATAGCAAAAGCTAAAGTTATTAATATGATTATAATTATTCCCCATTTGAAAATTGCTTTGGTCTCATGGCTTGCATTTGTTAAGGTAAACATATATTGAGTATATGAGAACTTTGAGATACAATCAAGCATATGGTAAGAGTAAGATTTGCTCCAAGCCCCACAGGAACTGCGCATATTGGAGGAACAAGAACAGCACTTTTCAATTTTCTATTTGCCAAGGCTAATAACGGTGAATTTATACTAAGAATTGAAGATACTGATCAAAAGAGACTAGTTAAAGGATCAGAAGAAGCTTTAATTGAAATTCTTAAATGGTTGGGTATTGAACCAACTGGAGAGATTGTTCATCAATCAGAGAGACTTGAAATATATAAAAAGTATGCAAAGGAACTGCTTGATAAAAACTTGGCTTTCGAAAAAGAAGGAGCAGTATTTGTTAATGTTCCCGGTGACAAAACTTTTGAATGGACTGATTTAGTTGGAAATAAAAAGATTAGTTTCTTGGGAAAAGACACAGAGGATTTTGTAATCTTAAAATCAGATGGTTTTCCAACCTATCATCTGGCAAATGTAGTAGATGATCATCTAATGCAAATTACACATGTATTTAGAGGAGAGGAGTGGATTTCTTCAACTCCTAAGCATTTATATTTATATGAAAGCTTTGGATGGGAAGCCCCAAAGTTTTTGCATTTACCGGTTATTTTAGGAGCTGATAAAACAAAGCTTTCTAAAAGACACGGTGCAAAATCAGCTTTGGATTATAGAAATGAGGGTTATTTAAAAGAAACAGTTTTAAACTATATGGCTCTTCTTGGTTGGAATCCTGGGGGAGACAAGGAACAACTTTCTTTAGATGAGATGGTAAAGCTATTTAAAATTGAGGATATAAACAGCGCAAATCCAATTTTTGATCAAGCTAAGTTTGAATGGCTAAACGGAGTTTGGATAAGAAGTATAGAAGACTTAGATAAAAGACTTCAAGAGTTTTATAAAGAGGACAAAGATGTGTTAGAGATTCTTAAAAGCGATAAAGCAAAAAATATAATAAAAGCTGCATCTTCAAGAATGAAAACTCTTTTGGATTTTAAAACATTAATAGCAAAATCTTCTTCTAGGGATAAAACAAGAGAAGAAAAAGAGATTGCAGAAAAACTGCTTAAATTTCTTACTGAAAAACTTGGAGATGCATGGAAAGATGAAGAATTGCTTGCAACTATGAGGCAGTTTAGTAAAGAAAATGATGTTTCTTTTAAGACAATATTTTTCCTTATGACTGGAAAAGAAAGCGGAATTGGGATTTTAGAATTAAATCAAATTTACGGTAAAGAGTTCTTTGTAAAAAATCTCCAGAGTTAAAAAGCAGATTCTTTCTTAACGCCTTTTTTCAAAATCTGAGTAGTTAGAGCAAAACAAACTAATGAAGCTATTGCTCCTGCAAAATAAGGATAGGCAATTCCAATTGTGGATATTGCTCCTCCTGCAATTGGGCCAAGTATGGTTCCAATACTCATATAGGCTGTACTTATTCCCATAATAGATCCTTGAGATTTTTCATCAGTTTCTTTGGAGAGTATTGTTTGAATAAGTGGATTTATAAAAGAATTAGAAAATCCAAAAAGAATTGAGAATAAAACAAATAATATAAGATTTGTAGTTAGAAATATTCCCAAGAAGGACAAAGTCATAAGTATTAGTGAAAACTTAAATGTATTTTTGTCGCCTAATAGTTTTGCAATCCTTGGTAAAAGCAGTATTTGAGTTACTAAGCCTACAACTCCAAATACAGTAAAGAGTCCTGAAATCTGATTTGCTGATAGATGCAGTGCTTTTACAGAATAAGGCTGGAAAGCATAGATTAACATCCCAAAGGAGAATGAATAAACTAACATTATAAGTAGAGTTGCGCCTATATTGGGATCTGTTGCAGCATGAATAAGTTTTGGGAAATCAAATAGTTTTCCTTTTTTAACTTCTCCTAAATGCTTATTTGTTTCAGGTAAGAATACCCAGGTTAGGATTACTGCGATAAGCGTTATTACTCCTGCAATAATAAAAGGAATAGAAGCTCCAAAGCCAACAGTAAAAGCCGAGATTGCGGGACCAAAGATAAAGCCAAAGCCAAAAGAAGCCCCTATTATTCCAAATCCTTTAGCCCTGTCTTTTGGCTTTGTAGTATCCGAGATTACAGCTGAGGCTACAGGAATATTTCCTGCTGTTATTCCATCTAAGGCTCTTGCTAAAAAGAGAATTGCAGCACTTGGTGCAAAAGCTGTCATAAAAAAAGAAAGAGCAGTTCCTAAAAGCGATATTATTAGAAGAGGTTTTCTGCCATATTTGTCAGATAGTCTTCCAATGAGCGGTGTTGAAATAAACTGAAAGATTGAAAAAGTAGAAAACAGTAAGCCGTTATCGAAATCAGACAAGCCAAACCTAATAGAATATGAATAGAGGATAGGGATAATTATTCCATACCCCAGTGCATTTACTACTGCAATTAAGGCTATAATCAGTAGATTCTTATTTTTTAGCATGAATTATTATTCTACAAGATATACTCCCCTTCTGTGAAGTATTAAAACTATTGTGCGACGTATTAAAATTAGCTTTTTAATCTTAATTTTAGTAAAATTGAAACAATTGCCGGATCTGCTAATGGTAGGCACCCAGACTCTGAATCTGGTAATCTTGGTTCGAATCCAAGTCCGGCAGCCAGTAAAGAGAAGAAAGAGGTTTGGAGGTAGCGCTTTCCGCGGAGGCGCAGCGGGTGGGGGAGGCGCGCTGGAGCAAGCGAGGCCGAAGGCCGAGCTAATCAAATGAAGTTCGACATTTTTTGTAAACGGGCAGCAGATGCAGTGTTGTAGTTGATTTCAGTGGCGTGATGTAAGCGTTAGAATTTAGATAAGGAGTTCGCCAAATAACCTATAGTTTGACAAGCGTGATATTTTTTGATACACTTACGCTGGAGGATTTAACTATTGACTTTTCACAAGTAATAGTTAAATATTAAACTATGGCCATAAGTTCTGAAGTATTAGGTCATGGTGGTAATGGTCACGCGTTAGAAGGAGTTATTGGACGAATACTGCACAGGGAAAGGCCCCCGCAAACACCCACTGTCTTATTTTCTGAAAGAGCAAGACGAGAAGCATACGAAAGAGAGGGCTCCACTTACGTGGGGAATGTTTATCTTGGTTCTGACGGCCCAGGTCCTGGTCAACAAGTGTGGCGTTTCCGAGAAACAAATCCCGAACCTGGCGTTGATGGAGATCGTGCTCTTCGTAATGGTGACTATTTAACTATTTATGCCCCTCCTGATCCTGAGAATCCTGAAGCTATAAAACGGGTTTGCTGGGAAGGGACAGTAAGTCTTCGTGATAAAATGATTAGAAATCCACAAGGAGAACTGTGGAATTTCCCGTATCCAGAAGGAGGAGTTGAGGGATATTGGGTAGACTTGTTTGGCAAGCATTGCGAAGCGGAACTTAGGACACCTGTTGTAAAGCCTAGTGTCGCTACTGCTGGGGAAACAGCAATGTCCGATAATACAGTTTTTGGGGGCGCCCGGGTTAGGGAGCCAGTATTCAGGACTTAAGGGCGATCTATCTAAATATTTTTCTTCTGAAATAATCACTCCATTCAACCCCAAAGGCAGACGCCACTTCGAAGAAGTAAGTACTCTTGGGGTGCACCGCTATAACGACTAACTGGTTTCAGACCGGCCTGCTCAGTAGATACGGACTATAACCCTAAAGCTCGAATTCAGTTATAACGATATAATGGTTTCAGACCGGCATGCTCAGCAAGCACGTGCACCCCAAGGTGACCGTAGTCTCTAAAGTTTTATGAAATTTAAGATACTCTATAAACGCAATGGAAAACTTTACAAACTCTGGGAAGTCAACAGAACCCCAACAGATCTTTATTTTAACGATTTAAGAGATAAAAAAAGTCACTTTTCCTATCATGAAAGCGGGAATTCTCATCATAAATCACTAATTACTGATAAATTTTCTGAAATGAGAGTAGAGACACAAAGAGAACCTCTTTCTGTGTTTAATGGACCTGAATCATTAATACAGTTATTTTTATGGCAAGATGACACGGTTGATCACAAAAATTGCATATCATTACAAGAAGCTGAAGATATCGTTTTAAACTTAAACATTAAACTACCTGTTGGAATAGAAATAATATTATCTGACAATAAAATTGAACTCCCTCCTTTGCAAGACAGGTTAACAGAAAAGATTTACTATAAAGAGAATGTTAATCCAATACTAATCATCGGAGTCTACTCTTTAATAAACAACACTCTTACTATTCCTAGATTTACAAAAAAACATTCATTTTCTTTCGGTAAATGAAATTGTTAGAGGGTTTCAGACCGGCCTGCTCAGCCAGTAAAGAGATACCGTTGGAGTAATCTGTTCTCTAATCTCAGTCTTCTTATTTGCATCCCATCGGATCATCTGCTCGAGGTCCTCAATCCCGTTTTCTGGCAATTCCAAATCTTTGCGCAATTTCTTAAGAAGCACATCAAAAAAGAAACTATTCACAATCAAATAATTGCGCCAGTCTTCGTATGTTTTTGAGCTTAATAAATATTTTTCTTCCATATCACTTACCAAGTTTTTCGTGTAACTCCATTGCTAACGCGTTTTGACGAGCAACCAAGATACTTAGAATATGTTTGAACGCGTTGAAGGGATACTTATTGGTTTTTAATTCGTCTTTTTGAGTGGTCCAACAAAGATTTAACAGTGACGCTAGTGCCTTTTCTATCGAATCGCTTCTATAAGACCAAAAATGATATGAGTCCAACTTATCAATTGCTTTATCCAATGAAATTAAACCTTTGAGTCTGAATTGTTCGCCGATCCCTTCAGAGAGAAAATATATAAACTTTATCGCGCATCTATGATTAGAGAGATACTTTTCTGACCAAATATCTAAATGCTTTTCTGTTTTAGATAAAATATTTTTAATTTCTTCCTCTTTAATATTTGATTTAGAAATATCAAGCCCCATTAACCTCCACCAAAGATCACCTAACGTCCATGAGCTATATTTTTTAGATTCAAAATCCCATTTTGGTGAAGAAAATCCATAATCCAACATTGAATGCCAAACTTTTAAAAAGTTATCTGGTTTTGCCATCCTGGGTCCATAAGTAAAAAAGTCATCTAGAAAATGCTCAACAAGATAGTGCGCATACCCGCCAAGCTCTAATATCGGTTTCCAAAATAGCTCAGGTTTTTCTTTTTCATCTAGTTCTACACATAGAATTGCAATTCTGCCTATTACCCAATAATCCCAATCAGTAGGTACTCCTTCTAGTTCTTCAAAATCTTTTTCCTGTTTACCGACACCGTTTAATACATGTGTCATGGCTTCTTGCCAAAAAGAAATCCACTCAGTGCGCTCACTTATATCTCGTGCATTCGATAAGAGGGGTAAGTGTTGATAAGCAGCTTTAATTAGAGTTGTATCTAAGCCAGGTTTGTTTTTTCGTTTTTTATTTCTTCTCGATACATGTTCTTTATATAGTCCCTCCTCGAATGGAATCACATTCTCTGACCAGTGAGGAACAATAGAACTAATTTTGTCTTCAGCAAATGATTTTGATTCATTTTTAAGCCAATTTTCATAATTAAAGGAGGGTTTTTCTTGATAACGTACTTCAAAGTATTTCCACTTCGCATTCCCTATATTAAAGATAAGATGTTGTAGTTGGTTAAATTTTTCATTTAGTTTAGATCTGAGATCAAAACAAGTTTGGAACAGAGTGCTGACAGCCGTGTAATGATAACTGGCCGTTAGAAGAGCAATACCTTTTCTTATCGCTTTAGAATCAAGTTGTTCTACCCAGAAGTAAGGTAAAGCCGTACCGGCAAAACAATCCCAATGGAATTTGGCCACGCTATGTTCCGAATCAAACTGTGCATGCTCGGGCGGATTAGTAATCAAATCTATTAAATACTTTAAGCACCATTCGTATTTGTGTTTATCATTTTTAAGCCATTCGAATTTAAATTTACAAAGGAGAGCTACATTTCCCGTTATTGCATCTGCAATGCCATCTGGTCTATCTTTTTCAGGCTTTAACCCTAAAAGTTTTTGAGTATTCCTCCATATCTCGTCAGCTTGTTCATTGGTCAAATCTTGTCCCTTTTCTAAAAAATAAGAGCTGTTCATCGGAGTGTTTAAAACTAGAGACTTTTTCTCGCTAGATTTTATACGTTTATCAATCCTTTCCTTAAGATTCTTTTGGGGTTGGAAAACCACATAATTATTTCCATCCTTTTCTACATTGTGGTAATTACTTTTATCAAAAGATGCCAAAAGAGCCTCTAATCCGAGTTTTCTCCCTGCGTCGATTTGTTTAGTTTTTAATTCCTTTGACCACTTCTTGTGTAATCGTTCAAAATACTCTTTGAGACTAATTTGATTTAAGAATATAAATTTTGCCCAGTCAGTTAGAGTTCTCTTTCTGTGTGGCATCGTGTACCATTTTTGAGCTTCTTCATAGGCTTTATCTCCGCGAACTGACCAGGTTATTGTCCAATAATCCGACTGTAGTTGAAAATCATCTTCCCAGATAAAAAATAAAAAGACCGAAAGTAATGGTTTGAGGCTATTTAAAAATAGTTGGGGATCTTTTCTTCCAACAGCGCTTAACATACCGAGAAATGCGACATTATTTGTTGCATTCATTATTTGTTGTATATATGTGTCAATAGGTTTCTTTTCTTCAATTAAGTCATATAACCATTTTTCCAAAGAGATTAAGGCGGTTACAATGATGTCGGGAACAGGGGGATAATCTCTATACCAAAAATACATACCAGAAGAACTGTATAATTTTTTGGTTTTATTGCCGATTTCTATCTCGACAGTAAGAGGTTTCTTACGCGCCTCTCTGAATTTATCTGCCCACCTATTGGCTGCAAAGTTCACAATCTCTATAATTAAATCTATTCCTTCAATGGGGTGGTTCCTAAGAAAAAAAGAAAATGGTCCTTTATCGTAAAATGGCGGATACCAATCTCCAGAACGATTTAATTCTAGATTGTCCAAAAAAGGATCTCTATTCCATCGATAAGTTCTCGTGGTTGGGGGGCTGATTAAAAGTGACAAAATAATTTCGATAGCATATTTTGGATCGCTTCTTATGATGGGATAGATTGCATCTGTATTTAAACAAACCTCTTCAAAGGAACTATCAGGTCTAATTTTCGGGCCTTTATCCCAAGGTTTCATTAATTCGCCATCCTCATAAAATGCCCCAATGGTTACTAACTTTTTTCTTGTTTCTTCTGAATATTCAATTTTTTCAATTTGTTTAGGAACAATTATTCGACCAGACGCTTCATCAACGAGAGTTTTTAATCTTTCAGGGAATTCTTTATATCCAGCTAAAGCTGCTCGAAACATCGGTTTATCGATATCGTCGGTATAAATTACTTTATTTCTTTTTTCGGCTAGAACATTTTCTGCATTGGATATTGCTAAATCGGCGGCCTCTTTTCGTAGTGGAATCCCTTCCCAATCCAATATCCTCAACCAAGCATCTGTTATTTTCGCTAGATGAAGAGGTGAATGTTTTATTATTTCATCTTTGTGATTATGTAAAAACTTAAGTATAGGTATCCAATATGGCCAATATGGAATCCTGTGGATTGTAGCTGCCTCAGTTTCATACTCTTGTCCCAGTTTTTTTCCAATCTCGATCATAGTTGGGTTAGGAACGGTTGCAACATGAAGGAATCGTCCTAGTAACCTGGACAAAAAATCATATTTATTATCAGTTAAATCTGTCCATAGGTTTTCAAGAATGGATGCTGGGTTAACTGAAAAAATAATGCCTTCTAAAAACGAATCTTGAGCAATTTCAAACTCAACTCCCTTGCTAGAAAAAGTTTTTATTACCTTTCTCCATTCAGCTAAGTCTGAATTTTGCTCGAGAAGATAAACTGAACAAAGTCTTATCGCCCTGCACCATAAAGGTGATGTAATTCGGGCTCTAATAAAATCAGCAAGTTTATTTTGTTTTACTTGGTCGAGTAATAACTGAAGTCTAACCCAATCACCATAAGAGTCATGCTCAAAATTAATTCCATTCCCCTGATGCTTAATTAGACGGTTTTTAATTAAGTTTTTATCGATGAATTCTAAATACGACTGATCCAGTTCGTTTGGATCTACTATTGAATTTAAGTTATCTGCCTGAAGTGTGGCGATCCTTTTTAGAATCGTTTCTTTCTGTATTGCTTCTAAGTTATTACTTATATACTTTTCCCAGAACCAAATAATAAAATCCGATTCTCCAACCCATTTTCCAATATCAATATTTTGAGCATTATTAAGTCTGCTTGCGATTAAATCTAATATTTTTGGCCTGTACAATAAATTTTGAAGTTCAGGTTTTCTCGACAAGCCATTTAACTGTGGAAACTGTTTCAAAACCTCGCCGAATTCTTTTGTATCCAATTCTTGTAAGGAATATAGTTTCCATGTAGTTGTGTCTATGTTTCGATCACCAAGATTTATTTTTATCCTGTTCCATTCTTCGGGTTGACACGTTAATAATATCTTGAAGCCATTAATTTGGCTGGCAACTCTCAGTATAGATGATAGGGTTAAGAACCCATCTTCTGAAAATAATCTATCAACTCCATCTATAACCAAAACAAGACCCTTTCCCATTGAAGCGTCCAATACTTCTTTAAAAGAATGTTTTATATTGAGACTCTGACCAAAATTTGTAAAAGTAACCTCGTTTAAATTTTCTGCGCGTAACCATACGGTCAAGTTCGTGGATTGCTTAGTGTTAAACCAACTCTTTGCAAGAACGGTTTTCCCAGATCCGGATGGGCCAATAACTACACAAACGGATGAACCATCTAAAACATCGTTCAATGCGGATATTTTTTGAGTTCGGACTAGTTTCAGCTTTCCACCTATGGAATCTGGAATGTTTAATAATTCAGAGGAAGAATGATCCCTTATCTGTTTCCAATCTGATTCGTATCTTGGCAAGATTTTGAATATAAATTTATCACGTAATTTTGATAACAGTTCGGATTTGTTAATAGCACCAGAATTAGGACGTAATTCTTTTGCTATTTGCTGTAATAACGTCCATAAAAGCTCAGAGTCAGGTATAGTTCCACTTTCAAGTATGTTTTGACATATGCGCGTTATTTCTTTCTCTTTGTTGGAGATATGAGCATTGAAATCAAATTCAAAATTGACGATGGACTTTAAAAGCACACCATTTGAAAGCGTCCCATGCTTTTTCATTAGATCAGTGGGACAACTAAAACTAGTGTAAATATTTTTTTCGATCTGAGACGCAAACCCTGGGGTATTTATGCGGGAATCAATCTTCGCTTGGTTTGCATGTACTTTTTCGAGCAAGTTATTAAGCCCCAAGTGCACAGTAGACGGAAGTACTGCAGTTGCTATTGCAAGAAAATCAGTGGTCGAATCAAATACTTTTGGGTCTTGCTCAAGGTACTGTTGCCATATGTTTGTTACAAAATCTATAGGAGCACCTTTTGTTGTGAATTGTGAACTACTTTTTACTGAAATTGCACAATGACTGACTTTTTCATCTTTGCTGATTTCAAGCAGAATATCATCTAATAGCCAACCATCAACCCTATTCTGGAAACTAATTTTGGTAATAATTCCGTTTTCTGGTTTTAGAGGAGGTTCTTCAGAAAGTAGGCAGAGAAGAAAATAGGCAGCAACTTTATCTTCAAAACCATATCCACCGCCACCGGTTGATTTTGAGGAAACAATTTTCTTCTTTGCAGTCATAATTATTATGTTTTCCACCAATCAGGATTTGTAACTTCCATAAAATTCCCAGAATGGAACTCGTACGTATATTCGCTGAGCTTTTTAATATTGCGTTTTTCCAATCTATCTCTAATGGCCTGATAGGCCATTGCTTCCAAGTCCGGCTCCGTGATGTGTGGTAAGGCAAAAAGCTCTAGCCCGGGAACTGCAAATGCAAATCCCATCACAAAGTCTTGTTTTTTGACAATATATTTGGCAATTGAACCAAACCGATTTGGGAACAGTTCGAACCCAAAACTATACGGAAGTACTTCATATCCCTCATATTCAAATAACTTGGTGCTTTTATATTCGTTAAGAAGCTTCAAAATATCTGTCTTTGCAAACCTTCGATCTCCTCGTTCACCAATTTTGATCGCTTTTAGTTTGCCACTTCTATCCCATCGCCGTAAGGTTTCGGGGTGTACTCCCAACATTTCAGCAGCTTCCTGAATTGTTAAAAGGTCGTTTTGTTCTTGCATAAACTATCTTATACTAACTTATACAGACATTTATCTGTGGTAAACACATAATAGTAGACTAGAGATGCAATGTCAATAATATTTGCAGATATAGGTTCAAAATAGTAAAATGCTTATATGAAGAGATACCAGGTCAAGGGCTATCTGTTTGAAGTAATAATTGGAAAACTTCTTGAATCAGTGGGATATCGTTGGGAAGTTTCAACCGGAAACCAAAAAATTAGAGGAAGAGGAGCCTTTCATGAGATTGATGCTATCGGCATAGGAAGCAATATTACCCCTTTTGTGAATAATATAAGACTTCTAGCGGAAGCCAAATACTATGACAAAGGAGACGTAGGCCTTCCAGTTGTAAGAAATATGTTTGGTGCCTTAACCGATATAAATGAATCTTATACCCCCGATGATAAACCGATTGCTGAAAAACTACTAGGGAGAAGAGATACAAATTGCGCGGTTATATTTAGTAATCGCGACTTTTCAAAAGACGCAATTGATTACGGTTACGCTCATAACATTTATCTTGTTTCCTATAACGGAAACCCAGTGATGACAAATATAATTCAAGATTTTGAGGTTATTTTTTCAAAACTAGATTTCAGAAAAGTATCTAAAAACAAACTAAGGTTGAAGCAACAATTCAATGACCTTTTGAGAGGTCAAGATATTAGGCTTTTTAAGGAAAGGCATATTGATGGTGAGTTATCCAGATCCTTAACTTCAATTAGAGATAGGCTTTCTTCTACAGGTTCCGTATTAGGCTTTATTCAAGGAAGCTATCCCATTCATATTACTTCCCTAAGTAGCGAGCTTCCCGGACTCATTCTCACTCATCCAGTTCAAGAGAGAGGACAAATCCGAGTGTTTTATCACTTTGAGATGGTCGGAAATAACTTGTTATTTAACTTCAACTTGGGCGAGGTTCGTGCGGAGTTTACATTGCCTGTTTTTCTTTTTGAGAGGAATATAAGGGAGGGCTCAATGATTAGTGCGAAAGAAGTTTATTTAGGGAATATTTATGTTCCAATCGTAACCTCACCTGGCCATATCAGCATAATAGACCTCGTGTTTGACGCAAATTTACGGAGATAGGTTACTATCATCATGGATTATTTAAAAAATGAAAAACTTTACGTTAAAAAGATAAAAGAAGAAATCAATAACCAGATGAGAATCCAACAAAAAATAAAAATTAGAGATGGATTTGCTTGTAGACTCTGTGGGGATTGGAAAGGGAAGTTCTACTCGGAGACAGGAGTCTTTGTCGAAGATGTTCACGCTCATCATATAATCCCCAAGGCACAGGGTGGACCAGATACGATGGAAAACTTAATAGCCCTTTGTGACTTATGCCACGGAGTTGTTACTCCCCAATGGTGGAGGTGGTTTGGGATAGACAAGATTGAGAACGGTAGACAAAAGATGGAAGAATTAAAGCAGATTTTTGATAATTATTTAAATTCTGTTCGGATTACTCAAAGCAATACCTTTATCAGATAAAGCAATTCAAGAATATAAAGATATCTTTAAGAAAGAATTTGGCCAGGATTTAACAGATGCCGAAGCAAGGGAACAGGGCGAAAGGCTTGTAATGTTTTTCAAGACCTTAATAGATATTGATAGGAGAACAAAAAGTAAATCCAAGAAATAGTATATCAAACTATATCATTAGAATTTGGGCCATGCCCTTTTTATACTGTCTCATTTGTCTCATTTAGCCTGGAGAATGAGGGACAGTGCTATAATGACTAAACGGGCCTAGACCGAGATCCACAGCAAGCCACGTGCACTCTTCAGTGACCGTGGTTTCTATTTAGCCTATCAATTCTTGCTAAATCCCAACATTAGGTAGTATAATCACCTACTTAGGAATTATATATGGCACTTAGTGAACCTCTTAGACCTTCTGTCGTTGGACCCGATGGGGCAGAGCTATCTCGTGGCAGAATACAGGAGCAGCCGCCATCAAAAGATTTTAATTATTATTCCTGGGGAAGACTAGGAAGACTTCTTATAGAGAGGGACTTGCGAGAAGTTCTTGATGCAACTCCTACTGATACGCCATTTGTATATTTAGATGCGTGTTCTTCGGTGCCTTGGCTTAGGGAAGTAATGATAGGTCAATATGCTAAGAATGACTGTCTTAGGGCCGCGAAAGCAGCCGTTAGTAGCTTTGAAGACCGTTTTAAAGTCAGAGACGAAACAGTTTTCCCTGGATTTAGAAAAATGAGACAAGAGAAAATGAATGAAGTACGAGCTTCTCTATTCACAAGAGGTGTACCTCCAAGGCAAATGCTTGAAGCAGTAGCTTTTGATGCTTTTTTTGATCCCGAAGAAGGATTAAATACAGCAGATATAGAGACTTTATCAGTGGATTTTTCCAGACGTTTTCGAAGTGATGGGAGAGTTATGCGTGAAGTTCTTGAGAATAGTACTGATGGGGAAATAAAGGGAAGCTGGGTAAGTTTGGTTTTCGACGATGTGCCTTACTCTATTGCGGATATTGTTCATTCGACCGGTTTAACTGATGTAGAGGCTGATATGTTACTTGATGCAATGGCTAATCATTTTGCGCAGCAATTTGCCGGAAAAATTCGTCGCACAAAGTTTCTAAGCCTGGATTTAGAAGGGGTAGAAAAATTTAAACCTGCTGCGATTAGAAATTTTCCAACAACCTCACTAAACATAGCATTTTTTAAAAGGATTTTGGATCCGACAAGGCATATTGAAGGAGACATTAGGCACTTGCAAGCTTTTGAAGATAATGAGGTTTCGGTATATTCTATGATTGAAGGATTTCCATTTTACGCAGAGTATTTTAGCGATAGTGAGGCGATCCAGGTTTTATCTGAAGCTAGGAGAGTGTTAAGAGATGGGGGTAAATTTATTGCGTTTCCGTGGTTGGCAAATGACGGAAGAGATCTTAGCGGTTTTGAAGAATTCTTGCGACGGAATGGATTTAGTCTCACAGTTGATCAGAAAACAAAAGAGTCACTGGTCGACGGAATGGGTCCACGCGAAAAAAGACTTGTTGCGAGATCTCCAGTCTTTACAGATACTGGTGACACGTTGTCGCTGCTTGTTGCCACGAAGCTAGCTGCTTAATTTATCTAAGTTGCGACAATATCCCATGGGGTGATCATCCCCAGAATTTTTTCCGTATTCTTTCCAGTTTCTGTTATATAAACCACAGCAATACGTTTCTTATCCACGAGTCCTTTGTGAAAGATTTCTTCAACTTCTGACAAAAGAGTACTACGTGAAACAAATTCAAAATATTCATTTATATGTTTTTCTATTTTTATAAACTCTATAAAATCCGCAACTGTTGCATCTTTTAAAATAATTCCTTCTTGATTTGTAACAAGATAAGAAAGTAATGTATTCTCAGAGAAAATACCAATCATTCTGTCATCTTTAATGATGGGGATATGGGTATAGTTCTTTTCTGCCATGGTATTCATAAGCTCTTGGATTAAGCTCTCAAGAGTCGCAGTGAAGATTATGGTTCTGGGTATAGCAACCGAAAGCGCTTTTGGGGGATGAAGAACAAGATTTATAATTTCTTCGTATCTTTTTACAATATAAGCATGAGGGAAAATCAATGGATCTGCGTCTTTTTTATACGGGTTGTGAACAAGCATGTTGCGTACATCAGCAAACATTCTTAAGTCTTGAAGATAATCCGAGAATACCCTGTTTTTCTGAGACATTTCGCGAAGAAGAGTTGAGTGGTCAACATAGCGTTCCACTTGCAACTGACTTCGCATATAAGCGTCTAATTGGTTGTAAAGCGCAACAAACTTGTCAGAGTCAGTGTTACCCATAGTTAAGTGGATTATACACTCTGAGCCATAAGGATGCAAAATTGGCTGTTATTTTTGAAATCCTAGCTCTGAATATTTCGGATTATATGTTCGGAAGTCATCAACTAATCCCGTAGGCATGGGCTATAACCCTAAAGCTCTGATTCAGCCATAACGACTAAACGGGTCTTGATCTGCATGCTCAGCCAAATAGAAGATTGTCATTTTGTAATACTTTAGACTTTTGTAACAAGCAAATTTCAGTTCTAACTTCTATATATCTTAGCTTCTGATATACTTCTGGTATGATAGATGATTTTTATGATAAAGTTGCTCAAAAATTCGGAGGTTATGGATATGGCAATGGTATTAAACCTCGGTATAAAAGTGAATACCCAGCGGGCGTCCCTGAAAAGGTTTTTAAGGAAAAGCTATTGGGATTGAGTTCAAAAGATAAAATAGCATTGGATATTGGA
The DNA here is from genome assembly GCA_964460145.1 of uncultured Gammaproteobacteria bacterium. GTDB lineage: Bacteria > Patescibacteriota > Microgenomatia > Levybacterales > UBA12049 > JACQHJ01. The sequence continues at coordinate 21,737 of CAYWPH010000009.1, forward strand.
TGTGCTGATGGTAAATTTACTCTCTCTATTGCACCTTCTTTCCAAAAAGTATATGGAATTGATACTTCAAAAGTTAATTTAAATATAGCAAAAAGTCATAATGGAGATGAGAAAAGTAAAAATGTCGAATATTCCTTACAAGATGCAAGCCATACTTCATTTGAAGATTCTCTTTTTGATATAGCCTATTGCAGAAGAGGACCATCTTATTACAAAGAGTATCACAGGATTCTCAAAACAAAAGGGCATTATCTTGAGATTGGAATAGGCGAGATGGATACAATGGAGCTAAAAAAGATATTTGGTAGAGGGCAAGGTTATGGAAAATGGGGTAAGTCAAAATTGGATGAAAATTCAAAAGAACTTCAAGGTCTTGGTTTTAAAGTTATTTTTGCCGAGAATTTTTATTACTCTGAATATTACCCTTCGCATGAGGAGTTTGATTTATTTCTGCAAAATGTGCCTATTTTTGAAGATTTTGATTCAGAAAAGGATAAAGTATCTTTACAAAAGTATGTTACGAAGTTTTCAACCAACAAAGGTATTATGCTTTCGCGTCACCGATTGGTAATGGTTGTACAAAAACTTAGTTAGATGATTTTTGTAATGGGTTCCTACGTAGTTAACCAATGCCAACCAATTATTTTCTAACAACATATTTTTTTTATTTTCCTCAACATTTATACTCCAAATAGGACTATAATATATCTATGGATGGAATCTCCCCAGGCCTAATCTTCTTAACATATAAGGGTAAAGTGCTTCTTATGCATAAACAAAATAGCGTAATTGATCAAGAGAAACATCCTTGGAGTTTTATAGGCGGAATTAAAGAAAAAAGAGAATCTTTTGAAAAAACGCTAACAAGACGCGTACAAAAAGAAATGGGCATAAAAATTGATAATGTTGAGTTTGTATCTGAATTTTGTTATCACGCAAGGTTAACAGATGATAACGTAAACCATATTAAGCGCTCAGAAAACCAGCTTCTTGATTTTTTTACCCTTAAAGAAGTAAAAAAACTTTCTCTTTCAAGTCAAACAGCTAAGTTTATATTAAACCATGGGTCACTTGTAACCCTATAGTCGTATTGACTTATTCTTTATTAACTGTTATAATACTAGTTAGTAAAGGCAGATTGAAATAATACATCTGCTTTCAATATTTTCGATTAGTATAAGATAAGTAATCATACAAATTTTTAGAAATAAGTATCTTTCCTCTAATCCGCATTTTATTAAGCAGCTTTATTCTTTTAATCATAAAGAGTTTATGTATAATAACTTTCGCCCAAAACATAATCAAAACAGGCGTTTTGCGACAAAAAAGCTTCCTAATAGAGAGCTTTTGGAAGCAATACGTGCCGTAGAGGTAACGAATAGTAATAGAGGTAGCCAGGTTGAAGAAGCTTATGCTTCAAAAAATGGTTTTTCTGACTTTGCAATAGTACCAAAGCTTAAAGAAAATATTTCTGCGAAAAAATAAAAAATTCCTACCCCAATTCAAAAAA
>CAYWPH010000010.1:0-22869 GCA_964460145.1 uncultured Gammaproteobacteria bacterium
TAGGCCATCTTCCCCCACTGGGCGACCCAAATGCAAAAGTTAAAATTATTGAGTTTGCCGACCTTAGGTGTCCATTCTGCGACCAATTCTATAAAGAAGCACAGCAAAGTATTATCAACGATTATGTAAAAACTGGTAAAGCAGTATTGTATTTTAGGCATTTTGAATTCCTTGGTCCTGCTTCAATTGTTGCAGGAAACGCAGTTGAATGTGCAAATGAACAGGGAAAGTTTTGGGAAATGCACAACTGGCTTTATGATAACCAACCATCAGAAAGCGATACATCTATGTATACAAATGAGAAAATGACCCAAACAGCAGGAACGCTTGGAGTAAACACCTCCCAATTTAAATCCTGCATGGATTCAAATAAGTATCAAGCAAATTTGGATAAAGATATGTCTGAGGGGCAAACTGCAGGAGTATCCGGAACCCCAACTATATTTATAAATGGGAGATCAATAGTTGGAGCAGAACCATACGCATCAATCAAACCAGTCATAGAACAAGCATTAGGAGAATAAGCTTAACGTCCCTGGAATCCCTCAAGAAAAGTTACGAATACCCAAATTGTAGCTACTCCCAAAAACATTAAAGACGTTTCAATAACTGCAAACCCTTTCCTGTTTTCATGATGAATTTCTGGGATTAAATCTGAAGCTGCAATATAGATGAAAAATCCCGCAGTAATTGCCAAAAGAATTGGTAAAGATGCTTCAATTCTTTCCCCAAGCCAAAAAGATATTAACGCTCCAACAACTGCTGTTAGGGCGCTAAAAAAATTTACAAGTAAAACCTTTTTTCTTTTAAATCCTTTATGCAAAAGTATTCCAAAATCACCTATTTCTTGTGGAATTTCATGGGCAGCAACAGCTAATGATGTTATTATCCCAAGAGGGATACTGACTAAAAAGGTTGCTCCTATTGCAATACCGTCTATAAAATTATGAACACTATCTCCTAAGATTATAAGCGGAACCGTAGGCTTTACAGACTCATCTTCATAATCGTGCTGATGATGATGAAACCAATGAACAAAGCGCTCAAGTAGGAAAAAGGAAAGTATTCCAAAAAGTGTCCAAAAGAATATATTAATCTCTCCTGATAAACCCTTTCCTACAACACGTTCTCCTTCTTCAATTGCCTCAGGTAATAAATCAAAAAATACTGTTCCAAGTAAAGTTCCGGCTGCAAAAGCAGCTAAAAAGTGTGAATATTTTAAAACTTTTTTTTCTTTAATCAGTAAAAATACTCCTCCTATTAAGGAGAATACGCTTCCTACTAGAGTAAAAAATAATATGTAAATTAAGACTGGCAACTCAAACATATTCCAAAAAACTCCAAAGAATGAGATTTAACTAAAAATTTCTTTTTTTTATTAATCTCTTCTTCAAAACCACTCATATATGAATCTTCTATGTTTTCGACTCTACCACAACTTGTACAGATTAAATGGTGATGATCTCCTTTATTTGCAAGCTCATACCTTGTCTTTCCTTCTCCAAAATCAATTTTTTTTAAAATACCTTTATTAACAAAAACATTCATCATTCTAAAAATTGTTGCGGGATCTGTATTAATATTTTCTTTTGTTAAATAGTCAAGAATGCTGTTGACGTCAACGGGTTGACTTGAAGTCTCCAAAAACTTCATTACAGTAAGTCTGGCGGAAGTTGCTTTAACAGCGAAACTTTTCAGTTCTTCTCTGCAATCGTGAGTTTTAGTAAAATTAAACATATTTTCTATTCTAGAACGACCTAGGCTTCCCAGAATCAATGCATTATGTAAATGCAATCTACTTGCATCAGTATATGCAACTTACTTGCATTTGTCAAGTGGTAAAGGTTATATTAAATGCAGTTGTTGAAGTTTCCGAACAGGGAGAAACAAAGATTGATAATTATAACTAACAAGATTATTTCAGGAAGTATAGGTTTTTGCTTTCAGTCCCAATCGTTACCCTAATTGCCGCTTACTGGTTTTTACGGCAAAGTTCTAAAAAAGAATCTCAAAATCACTAAAGTTTTCTTCATCTTTTTGCCAGTCAACTACAACTCCTTTTACAAAAGAAAAGATATTGCCTTTTTCTGCAATTTTAATAAGTTTTTGTATATCTTCTTTAGGTCCTTGAGCTAGAATCTCAACTCTTCCATCGGGTAGATTTTTAACCCAACCCTTTAAACCTAGACTTAAAGCTTTTGATTTAATAAATCTTCTAAAACCTACTCCCACAACAAAACCCATTATAAAAATATGTGCGCTCATATTAGACAAATCTTGCTCCAAGTAAGGCAAGAAGAACAAATCTAGCAAATCTGCCAAGAAGAATTAAAATAAAAAACGTTTTCCAGTGGAATTTAAAAACTCCTGCAATTAGTCCAACAGCATCAAAAACTGGATTTGGAACAAAAGCAAAAAGAAATATAATCCACATTCCGTGTTTTTTAAATAGACCTTCTATGAAAACAAGCCATGGATGTTTTTCAAATCTTTTAAGAGCGACGTGTCTTGAAGAATACCCAAAAGCAAATGACACCAAATCACCAATAGAAGCACCAAGTGAAGCTACTAAAGCAACTAAAAGAGGCGGATAGATTGATCCACCGGCAATAACAGTCAGAAATGCAGGACCTGATATAAAAAATGTCGCACTAGAAATAAGATTGATAATAAATATACCAATAAGCCCAAGAGTTCTTGTTCCTTCAAAAAAATCTTTATACCAAAATGCACCAAAAGACAGAACTAAAGATAGAATAAATAAAAAAATGGGGAAATACGGATGTTTAGTTAAGCTATTTAGTATTATTTTTTTCATTTTTTAATTGTTTCATTTTCCACAAAAACAAAGCAATTTTATTATCAACAGTGCTGTCTTTTACAAAAGAAAGGGCCCTTTCAAGTATTGCTCTGTGATTAGTTTTTGCAAGCCTAATCCACATTCCCCTATTTTTATAATCATCCATTTCTTCAGAAAGGTAGATTCCAAAAGCCTGAAAATCACGGGAGATATATTTGTCTTTAGTAGGATTAAAATTTTTGAGTATTTTTCCAACCGACTGCATTGAAATATTATATCAGCTTTTGTGGGGTCATTTTGTATTAAACCTATTCATTGAGGCAGGAATATCTTTTTCCAAAGAAAGTATTAAAGCATCTACTGCTCTTTTTATGACGTGCTTTACACTACGAGATTCGTGAGTATTGAAATTATCTAAAACAAAATCCTCTGCATTTTTAAACTTATGTCTTGCAATTTCATCTTTATTCTTAACAGCTCCAATACCAATCCTAAATCTCCAAAATTTGTCAGAATTTAAACTAGTGATTATTGATTCAACTCCGTGGTGTCCTGCTGCTCCTCCACCAAATCTAATTTTCATAAAACCAAGCGGAAGATCTAATTCATCATGAATTATCCAAATATCAGAAGGGGCAATTTTATAAAAGGAAGAAATCAGAGAGATAGCCATTCCGCTATTGTTCATATGAGTCTTTGGTTTTGCCAAAATAACTTTCTCTACTTCTCCATGTTTTGGCTTGTATTCCAAGTTAAAAATTTCACTTTTAAATTTTTGACTATCTTCCCACTTTCCGTCTTTGACATTCTCTACATCTTTTAATAGATGACCAATAATCATAAAGCCAAGATTATGCCTTGTGCTTTCATGTTTTTCTCCGGGATTACCAAGTCCTACTATTAATTTCATAAGTAATTTACTATTTGAATATAAACTATAAGTAATAAACAATCAACTATAAACTACCAGCTAGTAGCTTAGAAACTTCTTTACTTTCAACCTGAGGGAAATCTTCATAAAATTCAGAGACTGCGTAAAAATCTCTTTCTTTTCTTAAATAAATGACTCTATCAAAGTATTTTTTAATGTAATTTAATGTATCAATGGCTATGACTGGCACTGCTAAAATTACTCTTTTTGCTCCACTTTTCTTTAAAGACTTTAATGCAGCTAACGCGCTCATTCCAGTTGCGATACCATCGTCTACCAAAATAATGTTTTTTCCAAAGAATTCGTTTCTTGTTATTTTGATTCCCATTTCTTTTTTAAGTAATTTTATTTCTTTTAGTTTTTGTTCTTGAAGGATTTTTTTTAAAGAAGAATTAATACCTAGTTTTTTACACAAATCTTTGCTCCAAAAGGCGTGTCTTGGATAAGCAATTGCTCCAATTGCAAGCTCAGGGCTATTTGGTGCACCAATTTTTTTAACAATTAGGGCTTTTAAAGAAAGTTTGAGACATTTTGACAAAGCTCTTGCTGTTACCACTCCACCGCGAGTAAGTCCCACAACAATATAGTTTTTAGTATTTATAAACTTTAGCTTTTGGCAAATCTTTAAAGCAGCGTCAATTCTATCCTTAAACATTGCCATTATTATATACCGTAAGTCAAAAATTTACTAAAGCATAAAGCTTTAGATCTTACTTATAATAGGATTTAATTTGATACAAGAAATAATATCCTATTAATGATCCAACCACAGATTGTACTACTCCAAAGACGTTTAAAGAAAGAACTGAGCTTACTACGCTAAGTACTAAACTCCAGAACATTAAATTCCATCCTCTTTGTCCTCTTTTTTTAAGACTTGGGAAAGCAACAATCATGATAACACCCTGTACTAATAAAACTAAGCTTGATAAAAGACCGGTTATAGCATATGCGCCTGCTCCTGTAACAGCTGCAAATGGTGAAAGGACCGCTAAAAAGCCAAATGCAGAAACACCGACTAAAATTGAAAGTACTCCAAAGATTAAGGCAAGCCATGGAGAGATATTAACTATAAAATCTGTTGCTCCTTTAGGCAGAGCTGGAAGTTTTGCATAGGAATCATCGAGAGCTTTTGTCCATTGTTTTGTTTGTGCGTCCATCTATTTCACCCCCTTTCGTTTACGTATAATTTAACACTATCTTATGGGTATTTAAAAGTCAATCCCAATTTGTGAGCTTATATTATTTTGCTTTTTTCCGACCTCTTCATCGTTCCAAATTTTAACTACCCCATACAAACCATCGTATCCAGGATGAATTATGATATCTCCCCTTCTTACCTTCCCTACACCCTCTGCAACTCTTGCTCCGGCTTCTCTTTCAATATCAGCTGTTGGAACTTTTAATAAAACATTTATTTCGGATCCGAAAGTTAAACAGAGTTTATCAAACAAATCTTTAACTTTTTGGGAAGCAACAGTTGAATGCAGACTTTCTGCAATTATCTCATTTAAAGGAACTAGTTTTACAAAAGGAGGATGCTTTTTAGTTGGATCTAAAATCCATTTAACTCCACCGCTATTTAATTTTGAGACTTCTTTAGAAAATCCATCCTTTGCCAGATCTTCAACCCTGTGCATTACACCAACAGTTAAGGGTTTTTTACAAACAGGGCATATTACTCCTTCTTTCCTTGTTGTATCTGGAACTTGAAAATAATTACAATTTCTGTGTCCCGTATAGTGATATTTTCCCTCTTCAGGATAAAATTCGATTGTATAACCAATTTTAAAGTTTGCTTTAGGATCTTTTTTTATTGCATCAGTAATATCCTTAAAAGTAATTTCTTTTTTTGTGTCATCTTTTGTCATAAAAACAGTTGCTTCTCTTCCCATTTTTGCAGGAGAATGTGCATCTGAAAAAGAAAGAATAGAACGCTTTTCTAAATCTTTTATCTGCCAATTCATGTATGGATCAGAAGAAAGTCCTGTTTCAATTCCATAGATTTCTCTAGCAAATTCACCAAAACACTCACTAACCAAATCAAAACCTGAATTTGAACCATACATTGAAAACCAAGGAGTCCAGATGTGGCATGGAATGATCATCGCTTTCTCATCTATTGAAAAAACAAGTTCAAAAAGATTAATGGAGGTAAGACCAATTATTGGTCTTCCGTCTGAACTTAGATTACATCCTCTTTTAACTAGCTCTGCATTTATCTTCTCAGAAGTTTCAATTGAGGGAGAAAAAATTAGATTGTGAATCCGTCGTACTTTTCCACCCTGGGAATAAATGCTTGAAACTTCAACAGAAAGTAAAAAACGCATTGGAGAAGTTTTATCTTCTTTTAATCTAAATAGACCCTGCTCTGATTCTTCAAGGTTTTGTTTTATTTCCCTAATCCACATAGGATGGGTCCAGTCTCCTGTTGAAAGAAGATTTAAGCCCTTTTTGTGTGCCCAAAAAGCCATTGTGGGAAGATTCATGTCCTTACTTACTGCTCTTGAATATTTGGAGTGAAGATGAAGATCTGCTACATATTCCATACTTGAATTTTAACATAAATCAATTGAATCTTTGTGGTATAATTTTGGCATGAATGCAATAGATCTTCATAGAAAAGCAGAAAGTGCACGAGAGAGTGAAAATTTCCTTGATGCTCTAACCTACTGCGACCAAGCATTAATTGAATATCAAAAAGAAGGAAATATCCAAGGCTTTGCCGAGATACTTTGCTCAAGAGTAATAACCTTAAGACACCTCTTCGAACAAACTGCCGACCAAAACTATTTAATTCTTGCCAAACATACTGCAAAGGCAAGTGTTGAGATTGCAAGAAAAGGAAACGATCCAAAAGCATTAGCAATTCCCCTGTTTAATTTAGCAAACGTGCTTGACGTCCTTGGCGAATTTGGAGAAGCTATTGAAAACTATAACGAAGCAATTGCTCATATAATGCAAAGCCCTCCCCCAGAACATAATAAGCCATCTGTTATACACGATATGACGCTACATCTTTCTATATGTGAATATAAAAACGGCGATAAATCTGCATTACAAAGAGCTGAAAAAGCACTTCTAGATCTTGCAGCTTCAGAGGAACCAAATAAATACAATAAAGACGTTTGGATATCCGGTGGCTATTTAAAAATTGCCCAAATATTAAAAGGTGATGATCCAACAAAAGCAAAACAAGCCCTAGAAAAAGCAAGAGAGATAATTAATGCCAATCCAAGTCTAACTTTAAGAAAAAAACAACTCGAGAAAATTTCCGCGTCTTTTTAATCTTCATAAAAACTCTTGACAAAAGAGTTCATCAGTGCCTAAATTTATTTAGGCAGTATTCATATTTTATAAATGTTTGGTAGAACTCCCGAAGCAAGAACTTATACAGAACAAGATGTCCTAGAAACTGGCTTAAGATGGTTAAAGCATGGTGATAGGCCACCTAGTACAATAGCTACTGTACACCAAATAGATGAGTATCATCGGGCTGTAACTTTCATAAGCAGGGAGGCTTTAAAAGCTCATAATGCAGGCGTTGCTGCTTTGAAACAATCTGAAACTGTCTTTGAATCGCCAAGACCTCAGAATAGATTAAGAAAAACACTTCTTGCCGCTGCATCAATTTTTACCGCTGGAGCACATCGCTAAACTACTTTTTCCCCTGCAGTCTATACATTTCAATAAGCTCTTCGACTGTTGTACTATCCTCTGCTTTCTTATCAAACCCTCTAAAAGAAACCAAACGAGGAAAACGTAAAGCATATCCTGGATCTGTCTCTGTTTTACCAACTGTGTGAATTGGACTTCTTGTTATTTCATCAGCAAGTACTTCTATTACAATTTCAGGCTTTATCCAAACAGATGGAGTAATTAACGCATTTACTCTTGCCGGTCTTTTCTCAACCCTTATCCTATCAGCCCTCTTATGTACTTCTCTCCATTCTTCATCAGTAAGTCCAGTACCAATTTTAGAAACAGTTACAAATTCATCGCTTTTTTTATCATATAAACCAACAAGCAAAGCTCCTGCTCCAAAAGCAATTCTTTTTCCTCTACCAGTAATGTAGCCTAAAATTACACAATCTATTGTGTCATTTAATTCACCTGAGGAGTGTCTTTTAAGCTTAACCCAGTTAAAATTTCTTGCTCCTGCTTCATATGGACTTTCTAGTTTTTTAACAACAACTCCCTCAAGTCCCTTTGAGATTGCATCCTCAAGAAGAAGGGTTAAAGTCCTAGAATCTTTTACTATTTGGTTTTTTGTTCTAATTAACACTCCGTCTTCTCCAATGGTTTCTTTTAAAATTTCCATTCTTTTACTTAGAGGCTCATCTATCAAAGATCTTCCATTTTTATACAGAATGTCAAAAACAAATGCTTTTAAAGGCAACGTTTTTGCCATTCCTTCAATGCCATGTTTTCTTCTTCTTTTTGTAGTCTCCTGGAAAGGCAAAAACTCTTCTGAGTCGGGATTATAGGCAAGAGCTTCAGTATCTAGAATTGCCGTTTCTGCTTTTATTTGTTTTTTAGACGCCTCAATAAGTTCTGGGAACATATGCGTCATTTCCTCAAGATTTCTTGAAAACATCCTTATCTCCTCTTTATTTTTATGTATCTGAATTCTAAATCCATCCATTTTTGCTTGACAATTAACCTCAACCATCTTTTCTATTACCTTCTCCGGGCTTGGAAGTCTTTCGCAAAGCTCTGATCTTATCGGAGAACCAACTCTGACGTCTAATTTTTCAACTCCAGCTAATCCTTTTTCCCACAAAGTCTTTGCAATTAAGCCTAAATCAGAGGTTCTATTATATGCTCCTTCTAAAAGTTTTCTTTTTGATTTATCACCAAGTTTTGCCGTAGCTAAAGCATCTAAAACAGTCGGGTCACCAATTCCAAGCCTCGTATTCCCAAGAGGAATTCTAACTAGATGCTTTGCAGATATTGGGTCCATTTTTGAAAGAAGACCTGCAAGAAGTTTTTGTCTTTTTTCAACTGTTCCCTCCCCATTTGTTTTAGCAATTTCAGTTAAAGTTTTATGAATTTCATCAACTGTTATATCCGTTCCTTTTGATTTTACTGCAAATTTTTGAGCAGCAAGGCCCATATCACCTAAGCTATTAAATTCTTTTGTAACTTCATCGGAAGTCACCCCGTAAGCTTGAGCAATAGCCTTAGCTACAGTTTTTTCTGCCATTCCAATTTCAAGAGGAACAAAAAAAGGAGCAAGTCTTCCCTGAATTAGATATGAGATTTTATCAATTTCTTCTGCTGGTGTTTTTTTAAGTAGTTTTGAAAGAATTTCAATTAAAGAAAGCCTTGATGATGTTTTATCCAGCTTTTCAAAATATTGTGTAAGTTCAATAAATTTCATATTACGCCATTATATATTTTGCACCTTTTGTTACTCCGTGTTTCTTAATAATTCCTGCTTTAAGTAATCCTTTTAATTCATTTAAGATTGTATCTTCAGAAATCATTGGAAAAAGACTTTCAAATGCCTGGTTTTGAAGATATCCTACTTTTTGAATATATCCAATAAGTTTAAGTTGTCTTGGAGACAAAAGTATTGGTTTCCCTCCTAGTTTTTCTTTTAATCTTGCATCTATTGAAATACTCTCAACTTTTTCTCTAATCTTTGAAAGCTCGACTGAAAGACCAAAAGTGAAATACTCTAGCCATTTTGTTAAATCACCATCGTTTTTTTCAACACTTTGTAACGCTTGGTAATATTCACTCGCGTCTTTATCAAAATATTCTTCCAGTGAAAAAAACTTTCTAATATCATAACCTTTTAAAAACAAGATTAGTGTTGCAAAGGCTCTTGCTACCCTTCCGTTCCCATCCAAAAAAGGATGAATTCTTACGAATTCAAAATGAACAATTCCACTTTCCAAAACTGGATGAACGTCAGACTCTTGCGAGCTTTCTGTAAACTCTAAAAGTTCTTTAATCTGGAAAGGAATAGCAACTGCCATAGGTGGCCTAAACGAAATTTCTCCTGTATGGCTATTTTTAACAACTACCTGAGTTTTTCTATAAACTCCTCTCTGACTAGTATCCAAAATCTTATCAACAACTAAAGAGTGTATTTGCTTAATAACATCTTCATCTATTTTTACTGTGTTTTGAAATGCTTTAAAACTATCTATATATTCCAAAACTTTTCTGTAATTAATTATCTCCTGAATATCTCTGTCTCTTGCCGTAACTTCTTGACCTTGCAATACTTTTTCAGCTTGAGATAAATTAAGCTCATTTCCTTCTATATGAGTTCCATGATGGACTGACCTTAAAGCAGCATCTTCTCTAAATTCTTTTTCAAAGTATGGAAGAAGTGGAGCGTGATCGATGACTTCTTTTGAAGCTTCAATGCTACCAATATTTTTGAGGATTTTATTGGTAATTAAGTATTTTGGCTTATACATAAATCTTTGATATAATTATAGCATTATATGCCGAAGAATTCCCGAAGTCCAACAAGTAAAAAAGCACTTCACAAAGAGCTCGTAAAGCAAATGTTAACCTTGGCAACTAGTGGTTTTGGATTGGTTGCAGCCCTTGCCTGGAATAACTTGATTCAGGAATTTGTAGCAAGTTATGTTAAAAAGTTTTTGCCAAATGGTGGTAGTATTATTTCACTTTTAATCTATGCTCTTGTTGTAACTATCCTTGCTGTTATTATCACTTATCAGCTTTCCAAAATCTCCGAGAGAGTAAAAGACTAAACATTCTCAACAAAGCTTGTAAAAAGTTTTCTAATCTTTCCTGGATCATCTTGTTTTATAACCTCATAAACAAAGCTTGCAAGGCTAAGTTTAACTTTTGCTTTTTCTTCAAAGTATGGAAGAGATTCAAGAGTATGATATCCTTCTGTTGTTTCTCCAACAATAGCTAAAGCATCTCTTACTTTGTCTTTTGCCAGTAGCTTTCCAAAACTAAAGTTTCTGCTTTCCTCGCTACTGCATGTCAGTATTAAATCCCCTACTGTTCCTGCGATCATATCTTCATTTATTACTAAAGAAAGATTTTTTGAAATTTTATACAATTCTTCTATGGCAATTATAATAAGTTTTGTTTTTGTATTTGTCTCAAAACCTAAACCATCAGCTATTCCACAAGCGATTGCATAGATGTTTTTAAACGCTCCTGAAAGCTCTAATGCTGTTACTTGATTAACCATTCTTACTCTAAAATATTTAGTTTGGAATAGATTTTTGACTAACTCTGAGTTTTTAACTTTAAAATGTCCAATATTAACTAAGGTTGGCATTTGGTCTATTATTTCCTGGGCAAATCCAGGACCAATGAGAGTAAAATAATCCAAATCTTGTCCCAAAACGTCACTTATTATTTCATATGGAAGCTTATGGGTACCCTGTTCTATTCCTTTTGCTCCGTTTATAATAATAAAGTTTTTTAAATTTTTACCATATTTTTCTAAAACTTCTCTTATAGCTTGTGTTGGCAAACAGTTAACGAGTATCGAATTGTCTTGTATTTCGCTGTCTCTTTGCCAGAAAGAAAAATCTTTATTGTTTTTTGTAAATAGTGACGCCATTGCCTGTCCCCATTTACCATTACCTAGAATTATTATTTTCATAGCGTTTTTAAAAACCAGTCCACTATTATACTAAAAAATTCTTCTTTCTGCACATTTTTTGATAATCTATGATCTGCATCTTTAATAATTTTTATCTCTCGCATTTTTGATACTCCCGCCTTATCAAAATATAAATCAACTATATACGATGGCACATTTTCATCGTTTTCTGCTTTTACTATAAGAACCGAGCCTTTAAAGTGTGAAATATTAATATAGCTTTGTGAATTAATCCAATTTCCCTTAATTTTAAAATAGTCAATCTCATGTTGTAATCCTCCCATATCAAGTTTATCTTTGGGATTATGAACACAAGCAGATGGAGCTCTTAAAACTAAGGACTTAATATTAAACTTTGTAAGAAGCATACAAGATATATATCCTCCAAAACTCCCACCGACAACTCCAATTCTATTTTTATCAATATTTTGCGAGAGTAAAACATCAAATGCAGCAGATGCATCATCAAACCCATCTTGATGAGTTTGAGTTGAATAATCTCCGTCGCTTAACCCACATCCAGTAAAATTAAAGGCAAAAGATAATATTCCAATTTTGGGAAGCTTTGAAGCAGCTTCAAAGGTACTAGCTCCTTTTCCTCCATTTCCATGAAATAAAATGACAGCGGGAAATGGACCTTTGCCTTTTGGAATAAATAATGATCCTCTTAAAATATTGTTCTTTACTTTAAATTCAATCTTTTTTTCCATTTTCTAATTCTATCACCTCCATATTCTTAAGAAAGGATTTAGAGACAAATTCTTTATGAGTTGTAGTTATTATTGTTTGTTGGCCTCCGGCTTTTTCTAAAACCAGATTAATATGGCCGCTATCGAGCTCTGAAAATATATCATCTAATAAAAGTAACGGTCTTTTACCTACTGTTTTTTCTATAAATAAAATTTCTAGGGTTTTAAGCTGTAAAATTGCCAAGCGCTGTTGACCACGGGATCCAAAATATTTAACATCGGATGTATCATTTTTCCCCTTCATTAAAACTGAAAAGTCATCCCTATGCGGGCCAACCAAAGTTATTCCTGCTGCTTGTTCCTCCCTTTCATATTGATCAAGTCTTTGAGCTGAAATTATACTTTTGTCATAGTTTAAAATAAAGTCAAAAATATCTTTTTTAGATAGATTCACAAAATCAATAAACCCCTGTCTTTTCTGAGTAATAATCTGACCATTTTGAATAACCAGATTATCCCAATATTCAAACTGCTTTTCATTCTTAACTCCCGTATCTTTTGCAAGCTCTAAGAGCGCATTTCTTTGTCTTAAAGCTTTTGAAAAAGCAATACTTGCAACTCTATAGTTTCTGTCAACCTGTTCTAAAACATTATCCAGAAAGTTTCTTCTAAGTGAGGGTGAATCTACAATAATTTCCAAATCTTTCGGAGAAAATAAAACTGAGACAAGATTGCCGGCAAAATCTACTCTTCTTTTAGCAACACCGTTAATCAGAAATTTTTTGTACTGCGACCTGACCCCTCCTACGTTTCCGTTTGTAATAACAACTTCTAGTTTTAAATCATCAACCAAAGCGGATACTCTTCCGACCTCCTTACCCCGCTCAAGCATCTGGAAATCTTTTTCAGTCCTAAAGCTTTTTCCGATTGAAATTAAAAATATGGCTTCCAAGAGATTACTTTTCCCTATCGTATTTGGACCAACGACCAAAGTGGATTTATCGCTGAAATTAAAATCAGCTTTTTTATAACTTCTAAAATTTTGTAAATGAATGGACTTTAACATGTAAGCTTTGCTTTGAGGCTTATTCTATCACAGTCCCAATGAAGTCTTTACCCAAAATATAGTTTTCCAAGTTAGGAAAATTCTTTCCTGAAAGCACTGCAACTTTTACTCCTAATTTCTGAGCTTTTTTAGCAGCTATTGGGTCAAACGGAGTATTTAATCCCGGAGTCCATTTATCTCCGACAATTTTTCTAAAATCAGACCAACTAATCTTGTCTATTGGTTTTGCATCTTTGTAAATTTTAGGATCTTTATCAAAAACCGTATCTATATTGGTTAAGTTAATTATACTTCTGACGTTATAATCCTCACAGATAAGAACTGCGTCAAGATCAGTTGACCATCCGGGTTTCCATCCGGAAGCAATAACAACCGGTTCTGTAGGCTTTCTGATGATGTCATAGTGCTTTAGAATAAACGGATGAGCTATTTCCCTAAAGATAGTTCTTAAAAGTTGTGCATTTAAGCGTGTAGAATGAATTCCAAGCCAGTCTAAATCATCATGAGTAAGTTCGTGTCCGATAACTTTTTGAGCCGCAGTTTGGTAGTGCCTTGTTATCCTTCCTCCTCCTGCGACCAAAAAAAACTGGCGACTTTTATTTTGCGCCAGTTGCTTTCTTATAAAAGCATTGAGGTTTGATAAAAACTTAGTATCAATACCCCCTTCCGGAATAATGAGGGATCCTCCTATGGACATGACGATTTTATCACTGTAAGCCATAAAAATAAGCGCTGTTGCGCTAGTATTTTATATTACGGGAAATATAAATAAAGGTCAAGAACTACTTTAAAACCTAGCTAATCACTCCTGATGCTTTGGACAAAAAAATGTTCCACGCCCACCTAGGAATATTTTCTGAATTATAGATCCATCTTGGGGACATTTTTGACCCTTTTTGCCATAGGCTAAAAAGTGATTTTGATACTCTCCTTCTTCTCCAACTGCGTTTACAAAAGTAAGTTCTGACGCTCCTCCATATTTTAAGCCTTTATTTAATACTTCAAGTATCGCTTCAAACAATTTTTTAGCTTCAGTTTTAGTTATTTCCTCTGCTTTTCTCCTTGGATCAATACCAGCTAGAAATAATGCATCGTTTGCATAGATATTCCCTATTCCTCCGATTCTTTTTTGATCCATAATTAATACTTTTACAGATAAGCTGGATTTTGAAAGAATATTTTCAAATTGTTCCAAAGTTAACGCAGGTTGTCCCGAGGATGGAATTGGCTCCGGTCCTAAATCTTTGAAAAAAGGCAGTGTTTTTAAATCGCTAATTTTGACAATTTTTATCCATCCAAACTGACGGATATCGTTATAATAGAGTTTTGCCTCTTTGTCTAAATTAAAAATAACATGAGTAAATTTATTGGGCAATACGCCAACTTTAGATTGTGATAGGTGGATATTTCTATTTCTTACAAATGCCAAATCGTTGTAGATAATTTGCCCAGTTAGCTTTATATGGATAGCAATGCAATAATCATTGTCTAAGCTAATCGCCAGACCTTTTCCAAATCTTTCTACCTTTTCTACTTTTGCATTAATAATATTTTTAGGATCTCCACTAAATATTCTTTTAAGCTTTACGTCAACATCTAAAATCTTATGTCCTAAAAGATATTTGGAAAGTCCTAATCTGATTGTTTCAACTTCTGGAAGTTCAGGCATGTTAGAATTATAATAATCCTATATATTTAAAAAAATCTCTTGACGGTTTCGTGACGGGAATATCTTTTATTTTCTTTTCTTCAAACCATTTAAGCTCTACTAAATCATCACCCGGTTTGAAATTAACGTCTTCTACGCTCACGTTAAAAACTAGAAATATATAATGAGTCATTTCACCATGTTTGTTTAGGGCCTTATCATCATTAAAAAAGATTTGTTTTGCGTCTTTGACAGTAAGTCCTGTCTCTTCCTTAACTTCTCTTTTTAATGCATCGATTAACGTTTCATCCTCTTCTACTCCACCCCCGGGCAAATGCCAGGTATTTGGATATGGCCCTCTGTTTGGACTTTTCTTACCGAATAAAACCTTTCCTTTATTGTTTATGTAAGAAACTACAACTACTCTTGTTTTCATTTTATCTTTGAGCTTACAAACTCCTTTATTTCCCTCTCAAACCTTTCTTTAGAAAATTTACTAGCTTGATCAGTTAAATCATTCTTATTTAGCTTCATTTTCTCAAACTTTCTAATAGCTTCTATTAGTCCTTTTACTGAATAGTTATCAAACAACACTCCCGTTTTGCCATCAATTACAGTTTCCTTATATCCTCCTCCATTAAACGCAATAACTGGAGTCCCACTTAGCATTGCTTCAACAGGTGTTATTCCAAAATCTTCATCTTTTGAAAGAGCTAAAAATGCTTTTGCGCTTTTGTATAGTTTTGCTAATTCTTCATCGCTAACTTGGCCTAGGAACTCAACTTTGCCTTTGGCTTTTTCTAAAAGCTTGTTGTATTCAAAATAGTATCCTGCTGGTGCTCCTGCAATTTTTAAGTTAAATCCTTGCCTTACAGAAGCCTCTACTGCCATCTCCAGTCCCTTTGCTCCGACAATTCTTGAGACTATAAAGTAAAAATCTTGTTTAGGTAATTCTTCTACTTTAGGCAAAGATACTGGAGGGTAAATAACAGTTGAATCCCTTCTGTAAAACTTTTTAATCCTTTTTGCAACCTCCTCTGAATTAGCAATAAAAAAATCCACTTTTTGAGCACTCTTAAAATCATAAATTCTTAAAAAATGGCCAACAATTGCTGCATATACCTTAATAAGTCCATATTTTTGAAAATTAACTGAAGTTGTATAGCCATAAAGCCATCTTGGAGGAGTATGGCAATAGCAAATTTCAACAAATTTATCATGCTTTTTCTTAAATCCTTTTGTAATAAACCAGCTTGCTGAGGAAATGACTACGTCGAAGTCTTTAAAGTCAAAACTATTCCAGATAAAAGGAGTTAAAAATCTCAAAGGACTGGCAAGTTTTGAGGAAAAAGGAAGCAGATTAAACCAGGAAGTAACTATTTTTTTATCTTTAAAATGAGCAAATGCGCTAGAGTTTTTATCACAAAATGCTGTATAAATTGGAGCGTCTGGATATATACTTGATAAAACCTCTAATACCCTTTCTGCGCCGCCAAACTCTTTAATATAATCGTGGACTATGGCAACTTTCATAATAAGCTCATTTGATTGTCACTAGATTTTTCTTTTGTTTTAACTTCAGTCTTTTTTTGTCTTATAGGCTTTTGTTCTAATTGAGATAGTCTTTTAAGAATGCTATTAAAACCAAGTTTTTCAAATTCTTTCCTAAGACCTGCCAAGTCCATTTTAGAAAGTAATGCTTCATCTTTTTCAAACTTTAATGGAGCATCGATAATAATTGTAGCAAGCTTTTTAGCTAGTGCTGCCTGTTCTGCATCGGTTGCAAGTTTTTCTTGGAGTTGCATTGGAAGTTCTCCAATATGAGCGTATAAGTTTTCTAAACTATCATATTTCTTAAGTAAATCTGAAGCGGTTTTAGGACCGATTCCAGTTACACCAGGATAGTTATCGGAACTGTCCCCTACCAATGCTTTGTAATCTATTATCTGAATTGGGTCTAGTCCGTATTTTTCCTTTACTTTGTTTTCATCAAATAAAGCCATATTGGTAATACCGACTATTGGCGCAAGCATTAGAACGTGGGAATTTACAAGCTGGAGAAGATCTCTGTCTCCTGAAAGTATTATTACTTCCAGTCCCTTTTTTACAGCCTGTTTTGAAATAGTTCCAATTAAATCATCAGCTTCATATCCGTCAATTCCAAAATGTTTTATTTTTGCACTATCTAGGGTTTTGTGGACTATGTCAATTTGTGGAACAAGGTCATCGGACATTGTTGGTCTTTTGGCCTGATATCCAACATACATTTGTTTTCTAAAAGTGGGAGCTTTTCTATCAAAACAAACGATTAAATACTCTGGTTTTAGGTCAGCAATAACTTTTAAAAGCATAGCGAAAAAGCCGTAAACTGCATTTGTAGGAAGGCCTACTTTGGTGTTTAAAAAAGGCAATGCGTGATAGGCTCTGTGAAGTATCGCGTTACCATCAATAATAACCAATTTTTGCATGTAAAGATTATATCAGAAGAAAATACTTTAAACTTGGGAAACTAGCTTTTTGTAGACAAAGGCTGTTGCAACCAAAGACAAAGGAAGAGTAATAAAAAGACCTGCGATTAAAGCTAGGAAGCCTAGGATATTAATAAAAGCAAGTAATATTCCAAATACAAACAGATTCCATTTAACTCCTTTTGTCATCTCCCAGGATTTATTAAAAGATTCAAACCCCATTTTTTTATCAACGATTAAGTAGTCTATAAATTGAAGTTTTATGGCAATGATAATTCCGGGAATTATTAAAAGAAGTAAACCTACAATTATTGCAATTGTTCTTACAAGGTCTGCAATTATATAAACAAATAAAAGCTTCCAGTTTAGAAAAAACAGATCTTTATACTCTGCTTTTTTATTATCTACAATTTTTAAGGCAATACTAATCATTCCAAGAGTTAATATTGAGGAAAAAATCCAGTTAACAAGATTTAGAAGAAAGTATCCTTCAACTCCAGTCTGGGTTATTACAGCAAAATGCAAGGCTCCGTAAACTGCGCTTGCCCCAATCCAGATTAGAAACAAAATTACAAAGAAAAAGAAGTGTTTTTTTGCTTTCTCAAAACCAAACCTTATTGCCTCACCTTTTGAGAAGTGGAGTTTATGAGTCTGTACCTTAACCATAATCTGATTATTTACCCTTACGGGGAGGCTTGTCAATAACTATTTATACCTTAAGGATAGCAAGTGCTACTTTTTTAGGACCGATTATTCTTGCAAACTCTTCTGATTCGATTGTTTCTTTTTTCAAAAGCTCTTCTGCCAAAATATCTAATTTCTTTCTAAGTTTTTTTAAAACCGTTAATGCACTATTATATCCTTCATCCGTTAATCTTTTGACTTGAGTATCAATTTTTGCTGCCATATCAGGTGATATATTTGGAGCTTCATATGGCATTCTTCTATCTTCTCCGTTTAAATTAATAGGTCCAAGTTCGCTCATTCCGTACTCCACAACCATTGTTCGTGCAATCTCTGTTGCTTTGGCAATGTCATCTGATGCGCCTGTTGTTTGCTCATTAAAGACAAGGCTTTCAGCTGCTCTTCCGCCAAGCATTACAGCAATTTCTTCTATTAAATGTGTTTTTGTTTCATGAATTCTATCAATTGGCTCCATCATTGTGTGCCCTAAGCTCATGCCTCTTGAAACAATTGAGATCCTATGAATTGGATCCATATTTGGCATAAACCAGGAAACTAAAGCGTGTCCCGCTTCATGGTAGGCTGTCATTTTTCTGTCCATTTCTGATTGAAGCCTCTTTTTTTCAGGTCCAAGCTTTACTTTAGTTGCAGATTCTTCCAAATCACTCGGATCAATTGTTTTCTTACCAAGTCTTGCTGCCAGAATTGCTGCCTCATTTAACATATTTTCCAAATCAGCTCCAGAAAATCCAACAGTTCTTTTTGCAATTTTTTCCCAAGCTACATCTTTTGCAAAAGGTTTTCCTCTTGCGTGTATTTTAAGTATTGCTTCCCTTCCTTTAACATCAGGAAGTTCTAAGGCTACTCTTCTATCAAATCTTCCTGGTCTAATAAGGGCCGGGTCCAATACGTCAGGCCTATTAGTCGCCGCGGCTACCACCAGTTGCTCATTTGGGGTAAAACCGTCCATTTCAACTAATATTTGGTTTAGAGTCTGCTCTCTTTCATCATGTCCTCCCATAAACCCGGCTCCACGTTGCCTTCCAATTGCATCTATTTCATCTATAAAAATGATTGCGGGCTGGGCTTTTTTGGCGTTGTTAAATAAATCTCGAACGCGAGAATTATGTAAAAGTACTGGCTTGTTTCCTCCAAAGAAAGCTTCATTATCTACCCCGCATAAATCATAAACAAACCCGTTATATTTTCTTTTTACTATTTTTTGGATAATAGCCCGCTTAAACTGAAAAGGGCTTTCAACAATTCCATCTGCAAATGGATGTGTAGTTTTTCCGATGATAAGACTCCAAGCTTCACCATCCGGAAGAGGTTTATTTCTAATAATACGGCCCTTTTTGAATCTTTCGTGTTTTATACCCACTTTCATTCCATGCATACTGCAAAGCCATGAAAGTTCTAAAATGAGCTGTTTGGAAACAGAAGTCATGGAGAGTTTTTGACTTCTTGTGATATATCCATCTCCCCTCCAGTATCCTTCAAGAAATGCTAGAAAGTATTCTTTTGGCAAATCCCAGATAAAATCTGGAACGTGCTTATTATGACTTCCGTTTCCGCAATGCTTTGTGAAAAATCTGCCTAAATGTGCTGAATAATATTTTATCCTAAGGGTATTATCAACAGTTTCTTCCAAAGCAGGGCTTACTCCAAATACCTCTTGCATTAAGTCAATGACATCTTTATGAAGAGGTTTCTCGTGAATACCAAATGTAAATTCTAATTTACCCATTCCCCTTCCCTCTGCAGTATAATAACCAAAAAGCTTCATAAGCTCTGGCGTAACTTTTACACTATCGGGCAATTTTAATTTAACCAATTTTTTACTAAGAAGTTGCGGGAGGTGGACATTATTTTGCCAATTGCCAACAGTTGCCTGGGAAACTCCAACTTGTGAGGCAACCACATATTGACTTATTAATCCTTTCTGTGCCATTACATAAGCATATTTTTCAACCAAACCTTCGTTGTCATTCCAAATATCAAGAATTATTGGTTGTTCTTTTGGAAAACTATGTGCGATAATTTTGTGTCTTTGTTTTGTGCCTTTTTTATATGGAAGACGAATATTAAGAGGAAGTTCTACTAAGATGTCTCCTTTTTTCATTTCTTTTGTTGCTATTGCCATTATTCTGCCATGTCTTCTTATAAAAACGCTGTGATCGGCTGTTGCTTTTATTATTCCTCCTAAATAGTGGATTTCATATATCTCATCCACTTTATGTCTGAAAACAGAAGAAACTTTCTTAAAGGAAGAGCCTGAAATTGTCTGCATATTCCCGTTTTTATATCCGTAAAAACCTTTTTTATTTTCTAATTTGTCACTATTTGAATCAAAGCCTAGGGTATAGACTCCATCAACCTGCATAATTCCTTCTTTTTCTGCTTCATATAAGCTATCAACAAATTCTCCAATTGGCAAAAGCTTTGTTGTCTCATCTTGTTTTATAAGGACGGGCGTATCACCTGTCACAGAAGCGCCGACACCTACCAACATTTCCGTAAACTCAGATCCAGCTATAGAAAAGAATGCGACTCCAGCTTCTCCGGCCATTGCCTTCGCCAAAAGTGTTTTTCCGGTTCCAGATGGACCGATCATTAAAACTCCTTTGGGGGTTCTTGCTCCCATGGCTTTGTATTTCCCCGGGTTTTTGAGAAAATCTACAATTTCTGTTAACTCCTGCTTTGCTTCATCAACTCCTGCTACGTCTGCAAAAGTGGTTTTTGGAGTATCTTTACTAAAAAGCTTTGCTCCTGATTTTCCAAAACTAAATATATTTTCCTGCGCCCCCCTTGCTTGACGGAATATAAACCAGAAAAATGCAACCATTAAAACAATTGGTAAAACTCCTGTTAAAATTCCAACCCAATTGTTTAATGCGGTATCGTCTTTTATTACAACCTTTGTTTTCCCAATGCTTACGTTTGCGTCTTTAAAAAGCTGATAAACGCTTGAGTCTATCTCTTTAAAGCTTTCGACTTTTCCGCTTTCTGTAGTTGCGACAATTTTATTAGGATAAACATCAAGGGAGGTTATCTTTCCTGCTTTAACATCAGAAATAAGTTGGGAAAGAGGCACTGTTTTAATATTTTCTCCCGACGAAGAATTATTATTTGGAGAACTTACTCCGAAAAATAAAAAGGCGGTAAAGAGAATTAGAAAGACATAAATGATTATGTTTTTCCACGAAAGCTTCATTTTTAGCTTTACCTGTTTTAGTTGCTTGGGTCTTTTTATACCTGCCATAGTTTGGAAATTATACCACAGCTAAGGCTGTATTTCTATACTTAGAGGTTTAAGTTTTATAAGAGGCCAACTTTATCTTTTACCAAAGAAAGAGTTTGAGAGGATTTAGAAATTGCAAAATCCCTTCCCTCATCTAAGACTTGTCTTAAATAACTCTCGTCATTTCTAATTTCTTGATATCTTTTTTGTATCTGGGAAAGTTTCTTTACCATTAAATCGGAAAGGACATTTTTAAATTCTCCATAGGATTTTCCGGTCAAATCAGTATAGGCCTGATCTAGGGTTTGATCATTAAATGAAGCATAGATCGTAAGTAGATTTGAAATGGCAGCAGATCCACCATCTCTTGAAATACTTGATCCGGAATCTGTAACTGCTTTTTTTACTTTTTCCCTAATTTCTTCTTCACTGTCTAAAAGATTAATTCTTGACATAGGATCCTGGTCTGACTTTCCCATTTTTGCTGTTGGGTCTTGCAAGCTCATTATTCTTGCTGTTTGGCTCTTTATAACAGCCTCAGGTAATTTAAAAACAGGTCCAAAATCACGGTTAAACTTTTCTGCAATATCACGAGTTAATTCAATATGCTGCTTTTGGTCTTCTCCAACTGGAACTTCATCTGTTTGATATAACAAAATATCAGAGGCCATAAGTACGGGATAATCAAAAAGCCCTGCAGTTGTTCCCTCTTGGTATTTTTGACTTTTGTCTTTAAATTGGGTCATTCTTTCCAATTGCCCAAATGAAGTTATACAGTTTAAAATCCAGGCAAGATATGCGTGATCTGGATTTTCACTTTGTATAAAAATATGTGCTTTAGTTGGATCAATTCCAGAAGCGATATAAAGTGCTGCCACTTCTAAAACCTTTTCTTTTAAAACTTTAGGGTCTTGAGGAACAGTTATGGCGTGTAAATCAACAATGCAAAAGATTGACTCTGTTGAATTTTGCATTTCAACCCATTGTTTTAATGCTCCGATATAGTTTCCAATATGCAAATTTCCTGATGGTTGAACTCCTGAAAAAACAACTTTACTCATACTGTTATATTAACATACTATACCATTAGGGAGGATAAGAATCGCCTTACGTTTTGTTCCATCTCCTTCCCATGATTTTCCTGGACAAGTTTTAGTAGTACACTTCCCACAACGGCAACTTCAGCATAAGACTTGATTGCTTGTACGTGTTCTCGACTGGAAATCCCAAATCCAACCGCAAGAGGTTTATCAATATACGCCTTAACTCTCTTTAAATAGCTGGCGAGATTGGGATAAAGCGTCTGTCGAACACCAGTAATTCCCTGCCTAGCAGAACAATAAACAAAGCCCTGGGCAACTTCAGCATTTTTCTTAAGCCGATCAACTGTGGAAGCTGGTGAAACAACGCGAATAACAGGCAGTGAACATTTCTTAGCAGATGCAAGAAAATGCTCCTTTCCCTCCTCCTCAAGTGACATATCCGGAATAATCAAACCTGCTGCGCCCGCTTTGTTTGCATCAATACAAAATTTCTTAACTCCGTAACGAAAAACAGTATTATAGTACCCCATAAAAAGAAGTGGTATCTCAACTTTAGACGATAGTTCCTCCATAATTCGAAAAGCATCCCTGACTTTAGTACCATTAGCTAAGGCTTCCTCACACGCCCGCATAATGACCGGCCCATCTGCTAAGGGGTCTGAGAATGGAATCTGCAACTCGACAAAA
>CAYWPH010000011.1:0-21634 GCA_964460145.1 uncultured Gammaproteobacteria bacterium
GGTAAAAAGGGTACAATAATGCCAATAAATTTATGGGAAGAATTGTTACACACACGTTAGCGGATAGGGACGCAAACACATCTGGCTGGCTAATTAAGCGCTATCTTCCCGGTTGGGAAGTCGCTGAAATAAGGTTTGTTCCGGCAGGAAGTAGGATCGGAAATTTAACAGGGGAACAGGCAACAAAACTTACAGAACCAATTGAACTAATCGGAGGAAACGAAGTTTTGCAGGTTGATACAGGCCTTGGTCCTTTAGACCATCATCAAACATCAGATAAACAGACTTGCGGAGCGTCTTTAACTTTTGACTTTGTTAAAAAAAGCGTAAAGGAGAATACATTTAATCCGGAAAAGCTCGAAGCCCTAGAAAGAATTGTAAAGTATGTTGTAGAAGTAGATCATTTTAAGGAAGTCTTTAGGCCTGACGTTTTGGCAAATTATCAAAACTTTTCAATAACAGATATTTTAGACGGACTTAAGTATCAGCATCCAAATGATGACAGATACTATGTTGAATTTATCTCTCTTTGTTTAGATGCTTTGGTTCATGAATTAGAAAACAATGTTTGGGCAGAAAAAGAGATTAAGGAAAAAGGTATAGAGTTTGAAACCAAATGGGGAAAAGGACTTGGAGTAGAAACCATAAACGATACAGTCGTTAAAATGGCACAGCTTATGGGTTACATTATTGTTGTCAGGCGTGATCCCAGAAAAGGTTATGTCAGAATTAAGACAAAACCAGATAGTGAGAAGGAAAAAGGAATTGATTTGACGTTAATCTCTGAAAAACTTAAAAAAATGGACCCAAGCGCAACTTGGTTTTTACACGTTTCCAAAAAAATGCTTTTAAACGGAACTCCTAAAAATCCCAAGATGAAACCGACCAAGCTATCCCTAAATGATATAATAGAAGTCTTAAAAGGGGTTTAATTCTTATGGATAATTGTACTTTTTGTAAACTAGTAAAAAAACAAATTCCGGGTAACATTGTTTTTGAAAATGACGATTGCTTATCATTTCTAGAACTTAATCAATCAACTGAGGGACACGTTATGGTTATTCTTAAAAAACATGGGTTAAGTATTTTAGATTATAATGAGTCAGAACTTGGGAAATTAATGATTGGCGTTCAAGAAGTTGCAAAGAAGGTTCAAAAAGCTTTTAATGCAGATTCTTTAACTATTGGAATTAATCATTTAGAAAGACGCGGAGCTCCGCATTTGCACGTTCATATTATTCCAAGGTTTGAAAATGATAAAGGCGGAATTATCCAGTCAATAGTTAAGGCAGATGTGAATAGTTCAAGAGAAGAAATTTCAGAAAAAATAAGAGGTGCGAATTAAAAGGAGGTGTTTTTATTTTTATGGTAGTAGTTAAAAAAATGCCAGGAGACAGCGATGAGGCATTAATCAGAAAATTTTCAAGAAAAGTAATGAGCGAGGGAATTTTGCAGGAAGCAAAAAGACGTGAATTTTATCTAAAGCCCTCTCAGGCTAAAAAACAAAAAGAACAGGATGAAAGAAGGGCAAGAAGGTTACCAAATGCCGCTTAAATTAAATGGACAAAGTATTAGTTCCTATTTTTGTTGAAAGCAGATATAAAATAAACAGAAAAAAAATTAAGCAGGTCGTAGAAAATGTACTTTCTAAAAATCAAATAACAGGACCTGTTGAGATTTCTGTTGCCGTTGTGGGGGATCGAAAAATGAGAGAGCTTTCTAGAAAATATAAGGGGGAAGACAAAACCAGAAATATACTCTCATTTTCCCAAACAGAGGGAGAAGACCTTAAAAACCCAACAGACGTTTTAAGACTTGGAGATATTGTTTTATCTTTTCCAGAAATTATTAAGGACGCAAGCAGGGATGAAATGCTGGTTGATGATAAAGTTGGTCAACTCGTAGAACACGGTTTAATGCATTTACTGGGATTACATCACGAATAAGTTTTATGGTTTTTTACAGAAAATATAGACCTCAAAAAATTTCAGAATTAGATAGTCAGGCTGTTAGAAACAGTTTATATTCAACATTTTCAAAAAAAGACACACCTCATGCCTTTTTATTCTCAGGTCCAAAAGGCCTTGGTAAAACTTCAGCTGCAAGAATTATTGCCAAAGTAATTAACTGTGAAAAACACAAAGATAAAAAATCCTTTAAAGATGAGAAAGAAATTGAGCCATGTAATAAATGTTTGCAATGTGAATCAATTACTCTAGGGACAAATCTTGATGTATTTGAAATTGACGGAGCATCAAATAGAGGAATAGATGAAATAAGGGATTTAAAAGAAAAAATAAACCTACTTCCCTCTAAAGCTTCTAAAAAAATTTACATAATCGATGAAGTTCATATGTTAACAACTGAAGCTTTTAACGCGCTTTTAAAAACTCTAGAAGAGCCCCCGGTTCATGCAGTTTTTATTCTTTGCACAACTGAAAGTTTTAAGCTTCCCCAAACAATTGTCTCAAGATGTTTTAGGATAGATTTTACTAAAGCAACCAATGAAGATTTGGTAAGGTCTTTAAAAAGAATTGTAAGAGAAGAGAATATAAAAATAGAAGACCAGGCGCTTTTAGAAATTGCAAAAATGGCTGATGGAAGTTTTAGAGACAGTGCAAAGATATTGGAGGAAGTCTTTAGTTTTTCCCAAAGAAAAACAATCACACCAAAAATCCTAGAAGAAAAATATAATACATTAGGGGTAGAAATTGCTATAGATGAAATAATAAATTCTTTAACTTACAAGGACACAAAAAAAGGTTTTGAAATAACATCAAAGCTTGCAAACCAGGGAATAGATTTTAAATTCTTAATTGAAAAGTTAATGGATAGATTTCACCTAATGCTACTTGGAAAACTTGGAGTTTTTGAACAAAACAGTTCTGAATTTAATATTCAAGATTTAAAAAATATTTTAGAGCTTTTGGCAAAAGCACATCAGGAAACAAAATACTCTGTCTTACCACAACTTCCTTTAGAGCTGGTTTTGGTTGAGTGGTCTGGTGTGCAAAACGCGGAGGCTTTAAAAGATAATCCAGTAATTAAAGCTAAGACTGTAACTCCCAGTTCAATGCCTAAAACAAGTTTTTCTGATAGTTTCATAAACGAAGTTAAAAACCATAATCATTTAATTGCCGGAGTTTTAAGAAGCTGCGAGATAGAAGAAGAAAAGGGTGAAATATTGGAGATTTTTGCAATCTCCAAGTTTCATAAAGAAAAACTGGAAGAACAAAAATCAAGATTAATTTTGGAAGAAGTGGCAAATAAATTGTTGCAAAAAAGCGTCAAAATACATATAACTTTAAGGGGGTGAATTTATTATGATAAATCCATTTGGTCAGCTTGGTGAACTTAAGAAAATGAGAGACCAGGCAATGCAAATACAAAAAGAGCTACAGGGAGAAATTTTAAACGTTGAAAAAAATGGAGTAGAGATTACAATCTCAGGGGATCAAAGAGTTCAAGAAATCAAAACAAACGAAAGATCAGACAATGACATTAAAGAAGCAGTCAACGAGGCAATTAAAAAATCCCAAGAAGTGGCTGCAAGAAAATTAGCGAGTATGCAGGGTGGTCTCGGTGGACTTTTAGGTCAATAGTTTATGAAGTTTTTTAGCGGGAGTTTAAACAAACAGTTAGCTTTAAAAATTTGTAGTCAGTTAAAAGTTGACCTTTCTCCTATGGAAATCTTTGTTTTTGCTGATGGAGAAAAAAGGATAAAGCTAAACGACAAAGTTGTAGGAGAGGACTGTGTGATTATTAAGTCAACGGGAATTCCAACAGATTCTAATTACATGGAGCTGTTCTTTATCATAGATGCTCTTAAAAGAAGTGGTGCAAAATCAATTACATTAGTTGCTCCATATCTAGGTTATAGCAGGCAAGACCACGTATTTAGAGAAGGTGAGGATGTTTCACTTCAGGTAATAATAAAAATTTTAGAAAATATTGGAATGGATAAAATAATTACACTTGATCTTCATTCAATTAAACTTCCTGAGTTTTTTAAAACTCCCGTTGTCCATCTCTCAGCTTTAGAATTATTTGCTAAAAAGATAAAGGAATTTGAAAATTTTGTTTTAGTTTCTCCCGATATGGGAGGAATAAGAAGAGTTAAATTACTTGCTGAGATTTTGGGAAATGCTGCCTTTGTTACAATTGAAAAAGAAAGAGACTTAAAAACAGCACAAATTACTCTCTTACGATTAAGCGGAGATGTTAGAGGAAAAATTGCTGTAATTGTTGATGATATATTATCAACAGGCAATACTGGGGCAAAAGCCGCAGAGCTTTTGAAAGAAAATGGGGCAACTAAAGTTTATTCTTTTACAACGCACGCTGTTTTTGCAAACGGTGCAAAAGAGGTTTTACAAAAATCAGAAATTGAAAGAGTTTTTGTAACAGATACTATAGAAACTCTAGAGGATAAACACTTTCCAAAGCTGGAGATAATTTCTGTTGCAAAACTTATCGCACAAGCCTTACAAAATTAGAAAGGCTTAAATAAATTATGCAAATTCCAAAAACAATACAAAAATTAATAGAATCATTTGAAAAGCTTCCCGGTGTCGGTCCAAAAACTGCCCAGCGGCTTACGTTTTATCTTTTACACGTTCCCCAAAGCGAACTTGATAATTTTTCTTCATCTTTAACAAATTTAAAAAAAGATACAATCATCTGTTCAATTTGCAATATGATAGACGAGGTAAATCCTTGCAGTATTTGTTCAAGTCAGACAAGGGATAAAACTACTATTTGTGTTGTCGAGCAGCCTTTAGATGTTTTGGCTTTGGAGAAAAATGGAAATTTTAAGGGTATCTATCATGTACTGCATGGAAAGATTGATCCGCTTAATAATATTGGCCCTGATGAAATATTTATCAGCTCTTTATTACTAAGGCTTAAAAAGCAAAATCTTGAAGAGATAATTTTAGCCACCAATCCGACAATGGAAGGGGAGGCAACAGCCATGTACATAGCAAAACAAGTCAAAGCCCAAAAGCAAGACATAAAAATTACAAGAATTGGAAGAGGTCTTCCAGTCGGAGCTGATTTAGAGTATGCTGATGATATAACTTTGCAAAGAGCAATGGAGGGAAGAAGCGAATATTAATATGGATAAAAATGGTCAAGTTGGAGAACTTTTAGAAAAAGGACAAAGCACAGTAACAAATGTAGTTAGTGATGCAGCAAATTCTGTAAAGTCACAAGTATTAGGAGATGAGAAAAAGCCGCAGGTAGTTCAGTCTGGTGCTGTACAAAATCAAGGTGAAATTATACCGCAACAACAGCAAGAATCCAGTCAACGTACTAGGGAAGTAGTGAGTGATTTTTACTCTCCATCACAAGAGTTAGGACAACAACCTGTAGCAGCAAATATGGGTGATGAAGAAAAACTTGTAAAAATAAGACAAGAGCTACAGCAAGAAAAATTAAGTCACCAGCAATTACATGAAGAAGTCTATTACAAACCTCTTTTTGCATATGAACAAAGACAAGGAAATCAAGCAGAAAGACCTGCGGAAACTGCCCAAAGAGAAAAACACCAGGATTTAGAGGAACATTTAGGGGTGCAAGCAAAAAAAGATCAAGATATAGCAACTCAAAGAGCGCAAAGACACATCGAAATAAATCCAGGTGTGGCAGGCTAACATTATGTTAAAACTTTATAACACAATGTCTCACAATCTTGAAGATTTTGGGCCGCAAAATCCTCCCAAAGTTACTATGTACACCTGCGGTCCTACAGTTTATGACCATATGCATATTGGTAATCTTCGTACATTTGTTTTTTCAGATATTTTATTTAGAGTTTTAAGATTTAACCATTTTAAAGTTGAAGCTGTTCAAAACATAACTGACATTGACGACAAGATAATTAAAAGAGCAATGCAAGGGCAAACAACAATTTCAGAAATCTCCAAAGAATATACCAACCTATTTTTACAAGACATCAGAAAATTAAATATTGACCCCAAAAATCTTAAAGAACAGCCTAGGGCTACAGAGTATGTAGGCAAAATGATTGACTATATTAAAGTTTTAATAGAAAAAGGATTTGCTTATGAAGAAAAAGATGGGTCAGTATATTTTGATATTTCTAAATTTGAAAATTATGGCAAATTATCAGGAGTTGAAAAAAGGCAGTTAAAAACAGGTACAAGAATTTTATCAGATGAATATACAAAAGACGACGTACAAGATTTTTCTTTATGGAAGAGAGTAGATGATAAAGACGTTGGTTACGATTCCCCTTGGGGAAAAGGAAGGCCTGGATGGCATATAGAGTGTTCAGTAATGAGCCAGACAATTTTAGGCAATAAATTGGATATTCATGCAGGAGGAGTTGATCTCATCTTTCCTCATCATGAGAATGAAATTGCACAGTCCGAAGCCTTTACTGGAGAAAGTCCGTTTGTAAAATACTGGGTACATGGAGCTCACATGTTAGTTGATGGAAAGAAAATGAGCAAAAGCTTAAATAATTTCTATACTCTTTCAAATCTTGAAGAAAAAAAATTCCATCCTCTTTCTTTGCGTTATCTTTATTTGCAAACTCATTATAGGCAAGAAATGAACTTTACCTGGGAAGGACTAACCGCATCTCAAAACGCTTTAGAAAAGTTATGGAGAGAAATAGCTAATTATGAAGAATCTAAAATAGGTTGTGCAGAATATGAAGAGCGATTTTTGAGAGCAATAAACGATGATTTAAATATGCCAAAAGCTTTGTCAATTATGTGGGAAGTGGTTAAATCTGATTATCCAAATTCTACTAAAGCAAAGACATTATTTGATTTTGATCAAGTTTTGGGTCTTTCTTTAAAAGATGCAAAACTTTTGACTAAAGTTTTAGAGAAAGAAATTCCTTTAGAAATTAAAAAAATACTCGAAGATAGACAAGAGCTACGAAGACAAAAAAAATACGATGAGGCAGATAAACTAAGAGAAAAAATTATTGAAATGGGATACAGCGTAGAGGATAATTAACACTTTTGCTTAGCTTGTTTTTGAGTTGTGGGTAATTTGAGCTTTTCTTCTTAAAATTTCTCTTTCGTGGTTTGGGTCGTTTTGCGGAGTTACCGAGATTGCGAGATTATTAGAGGAAGTTTGGCGCTTTGTAGTTTTTGCGCCTCCATTTCCAAAAATAATATTTTTAATAATTCCAACCATATTTCTTAGGGTATATTATTAAATAACCATATGTCAATGATTAAAGTCCATATTTTATATTGACAAAAGCTATAAATATATGAGCATAATAAGTTAGGGAGGTGAAATATATATGGCAAAAAAGAAAGCTAAAGTAAGGTCAAGAAAAGTTTCTAGAGCAAAAAGATCCTTTATTGACTACAACTCGCTTACATTTATATTATTTTTAGTTTTTGTGTTATTCGTTTCAGTTCTTCTGGTTGCAAGAATGCTTGCAGCTAATTAATTGTAATTTATTTTATGCAAATCATTGGTTACGATAAACCTCTATATATCTTGCCTTTTGATCATCGTGCAACTTTTGCCACAGAGCTTTTTGGATATTCTTTTGTAAAAGAACTTAATGAAGTAGAGCGTCATCAAATAAAGGAATTTAAAATGTTAATTTATAAAGGGTTTAAAAAAGCTTTAGAAAAAGGAATACCAACACAATATGGTGCAATTTTGTGCGATGAGGAATTTGGAGAAGAAGTATTAATTGACGCAAGGCAAAACGGTTTTCTAACAATTTTAACAACTGAAAAAAGCGGAGAACAAGAGTTTAAATTTCAATATCCCGATAGCTTTGAGGATCATATAGAAAAAATCCATCCTAACTTTACAAAAGTTCTAATAAAATATAATCCAGTAGATAGCAAAGAGAGTAAAGATTCTCAAAAGAAAAACCTTAAGATTTTAAGCGATTACAGCCACGACAAAGGTTTTAAATTTTTACTTGAAGTATTAGTTATTCCAACCAATGACCAACTATTAGAAGCAAAAAGCAGAGAGGCATTTGATACAAAGTTAAGAGTAAGTCTTACAGTTGAGGCAATTTTGGATTTACAAGACTTTGGAGTAGAGCCTGATGTTTGGAAGCTTGAAGGATTTGAAACAAAGGAAGACTTTGCAAAAGTAATTGAAGTTATCAAAAGAGAGACAAGGGAAAAAGTAGGTTTAGTAATTTTGGGAAGGGGAGCAAAAGAAGAAAAAGTAGAGGAATGGTTAAAAATAGGTTCAGGAGCTCCCGGGGTTATTGGATTTGCCGTTGGAAGAACTGTATTTTGGGATGCAATAGAAAGATTTTACAGGCAAGAGATTGGTAAGGCAGAGGTTATAGATACTGTAGCTAATAATTTTTACCACTTTTACAAAGTGTTTACAGGAGAGTAAATTATCTACTAATAACTTTTTCAACTGCTTCAATTATGGCAGTTTCATCCATTTTATATTTTTTGATTAGATCTTTTGCATTTCCACTTTGTGCAAATGTGTTTTGTAAACCAACAAATTCCATAGGAGTAGGAAAAAACTTAGCTAAAACTTCTGCGATCATTGACCCGAGCCCTCCCATTACTTGATGATCTTCAACCGTTACTACGCGATTAGTTTTTTTAGCAAGTTCTGTAATTTCTTTTTCATTAGCCGGCTTTATCGTTGACTGGTTAACAACCAATACATTTATTCCTTTTTGCTCTAAGATTTTTGCTGCCAAAAGTGCGTAGTAGAGCATATATCCAAAAGCAAATAAAGTTACCTTAGGATTTTCACTTATCCAATAGACTTGAGGAGTATTTTTATCAAATGGTGTTTTTTCTGTTGTTATAATAGGGGTTTTGTCTCTAGTAAATCTTAGGTATACAGGGCCTTTAATATTTGCCGATTCAATCGTTGCTTTTTTTGCCTCCAAGTAGTCACAGGGAACAAAAATTGTAATACCAGGAAAGACCCGTGTTATGGCAATATCTTCTGTTGCTTGGTGCGTTGATCCATCTGCTCCTGTTATTATTCCTGCGTGATGTCCTGCAATTTTTACATTAGCCTCGTTATAAATAATTGTAGTTCTAATTGTCTCCCAGTTTTTTCCTGGAGAAAATACAGCATAAGAGGATATAAAAGGAATTTTGCCAGAAATTGCAAACCCCGCTGCAATTGCCGCCATGTTTTGTTCCGCAACTCCAACTTCAAAAAATCTTTCTTTAAACTTTTTTTCAAATCCTTCAGTTCGTGTACTTTCTGATAAATCAGCTGTTAGAACGACTACATCCTTATTCGTAGTTCCAAGTTCAACCAAAGCATCTCCAAAACCGTCTCTGGTTGCCCTTTGCAAGGCGTTGTGATCGAACATTTTTTGATTTAAAAATAAATTTGGATTTAACATAATTTACTCATGCTCACTTTGAATTCTTCCCTGTAGTGTTCTTAGCTCATCTAAGGCTTTTTTTGCTTCCTCAGGATTTGGGGGTTTTCCATGCCAAGAAAAGTCTTTTTCCATAAAAGATACTCCTTTGCCTGGTATTGTATGTGCGATAATTACAGTTGGCTTTCCAAGCGTACTCTTTGCCTTTATTACTGCGTCAACAAATTCCTTGATATTATTTCCGTCAATTTCTAAAGCTTCCCAATTAAATGCCAGATATTTTTCCTTTAAAGGCTCAAGGGGCATAACATTTTCCGTAAATCCATCTATCTGGATGTTATTTCTGTCAATTATTAAAGTAAGGTTATTTAACTTATGTTTTCCGGCAAACATTACTGCTTCCCATGTATTTCCCTCCTGATGTTCACCATCTGAAGATATTACAAAAGTATGGTATTTTTTCTTATCAAGTCTTGCTGATAGTGCTATTCCAATTCCCTGGGATATACCTTCTCCCAAAGGTCCTGATGTTGTTTCAAGTCCTGGTAAAGAAGTTCTGTGAGGATGTCCTTGAAGTCTTGAATTAATTTTTCTTAAAGTTTTCAACTCATCAATAGGGAAATATCCACTCATTGCCATAACCGTGTATTGAATAGGGCAGATATGGCCGTTAGATAAAATGAGCCTATCTCTATCTACAAGTTCTGGATTTTTAGGGTCATGATTTAAGATATGGAAGTATAGTGCAACAAAAATATCTGCCATTCCCAAAGATCCTGCGCTATGACCTGAACCTGCTTCTAAAAGCGTTTCTATTACAAGCTGTCTAGCTTTATTTGCTTTTAGTTCTAAGTCCTTAAGCTTTTCTTCATAAAGGGCAGGAATATCCATAATTTTATATTATCATTAAACTTGACTATTAACAAAGATAGGCCTATAATATTTAAATTATGGCAGTTGAAGTTCACAGGCAAAGCCTTGATCAATCTGGGCAAATAGATTTTACTTCTAAATTAGTAGGACAAATGGAGCCTGGAGGAAAAATATGGGTATTGTTCATTATCGTAGAGATGGTAAACAATCCGGATATGTTCTAGTTCATGATCAGGATGAAGCAAGAATTTATAGATTAACCCCGGGGACTTTTAGGACGGTTTGGAAAGGACAAAACATACTTCAACTTATGGTTGATGAAAGAACAACTACTGATTTTACGATGAGGCTTTTTGCAACTCTTTCAGATGCAAACAGAGAAAGATGCGTTTTTGTAAGGGAGGAAGTTGGTAATAAGGCGCTTTACAGATTTACCTTCAGATAATTTATTTTCTTGTACTAATTGGAGGAATGATAGTTTCTGCAGTTATAGTCATTAAAATCGGTCCTGCGCGGTCAAACAGATCAGGGTTGTATCTTGGAGAACTTGCATCATTCAAATATTCTTGTAAAAGCTGATCAAACTTACCAGTGCCTCTTCCCGTTGAAATGTCATATCTTCCGTCGAAAAATCTTCTGAAAAATGGTTTTCTTCTTCTAAATAATTTAAGTAGGTCTGGTTGTTCGTCAAATTTCCTTTGTATAACAGCGCTTACATGTGTCCAGGTTTGTGATCTGGGGTCAGGGGCTATTTCTACGGATGGTTGTACTGGGCTTGCAGTCTTTCTTTCAGCTGCTTTTCTTCTTCTCTCATGCTTTGCCCATCCGTCACTCGGACGTACTCTTTTTTCAGGAGACATATTTTAACAGACAGCGAGGCTATATTAGCACAAAATCTTAAAAAGAACAATTAAGAAGTTTTTTTTGGTTGAGTACTGGTTTTAAATATTGCTTGATCTACGACTGCCATAAGGGGAGCTACTTTTTCCAAAACTGGTGGCTCGCTTCTTCTGGATTTTTTACCGTTTATCTCATGTCTTTCTTTAAACGCATCTCTTTGTAAAGAGCCACCGTGTATAGCGTCAAAACGGGATGCTTCAAACCATCCTCTTATAACATTTCGTGTTGTCTCTGTAGTAAAAAGAGGTTCTAGGCTTGGGTCGATGATGATTGCCATATTAATAAAACCACAAACTGCAGACCATGGTGCAATTGTCATTCTTTTTTGTCTTTCTTGTGGAGTAGTTAAGGTAGTTGGTCTTAATGAAGGATTTTCCTCATACCACAGTCCGGCAGCTTTCTGTCTTCTAATATATCTGGCTCCGCCTCTACTGGGTCTTCCTCGTATAGCTTCTGGTGACATAATTAACATTGGGGGCAAGTTGGAGAATATTAACATATTGTTTTTACAAATACAATAATTAGTAAATTCTGCTAAAATATCTTTTATGTCAAAGGACGGAAGAGTTTGGTTATCTCACACATCTTTGGAGGTATTACAAAGATGCCCAAGGTGTTTTTGGCTACAAGTTCGAAAAGGAATAAGACAGCCTGAAGGAATTGTCTCAAGGCTTGCAAACAGGTTTGATGTGGTAGTTAAAAACTATTTCGATAGCTACAGAGTTAAGAATAAGTTTCCGCCGATGGTAGATGGAAAACTACCCGGAAATCTTCAAAACCCTTTTGTAGAGAAATATTTTGTAAGGATAAATGATAAATTCGGTTTTTACGGAAAACTCGATGAATGCTTGGTAGATAATGAGGGTGAGCATAGTCCTGTTGATTTCAAGACTTCAAGTTCAGACCCAAGGGAAAAAGAGACATTGGATGCGTATAAATCGCAGATTGATGATTATGTGTTTTTGATTTCTGAAAATGGGAAAAAAGTAACAGGGGAGGGGTATCTGATATATTTTTATCCCGATCTAAGCGTTGAGCTCCACGATGGTTTCCCGATGATAGTCCATATCCAAAAACTTCTGGGAAATCCTGATAATACAAGAAAAAGAATTGAAAATGCGATTAAAGTGTTAGAAGAAGGTTTGCCAAGTTCAAATCCGGAGTGTGTTTTCTGCAAGTATATAGATTTAAGAAAAGTTGAAGATAAAGAATAAAAATACATCCTTTTGCAATTGACCCCAGCCTCAAACGGGAGTATACTAATTTGGCTCCAAATGTTAACTAAATTAAGAAATGACATAAAGAAATCTGCCAACCCCAAAAAAGCCTCTTTTTTGCAAAGATTTTTTAAAACAGGCGAAGGTGAGTATGGTTTTGGAGATATATTTATCGGCCTAACTGTTCCCCAAAGTAGAATACTTGCGATTAAATATAAGGATTTGGATTTTATCGATATTACAACTCTTTTAAAATCCCAAATACATGAAGAAAGACTAATTGCACTTTTGATTTTAGTTCATCAATACCAAAAAGAGGAAATGCTCCAGCGAAGAATTTATGAATTTTATCTAAAAAACACAAAATATATTAATAATTGGGATTTAGTAGACCTTTCATCAGATAAAATTGTCGGAGCGTATTTAATTGATAAGCCAAAAGACATTTTAATTAAGCTTTCAAAATCCAATAACCTTTGGGAGAAAAGAATATCAATGATTGCGACATATAGCTTTATCAAAAACAAGATGTTTGATGACGCGCTACTTATTGCCCAAAACCTAATTGATGATGAAAACGATTTAATCCAAAAAGCAGTCGGCTGGATGTTAAGAGAAGTAGGGAATAGGGATTTAAAGACAGAAGAACAGTTTTTGAAAAAACATTATAAAACAATGGGAAGAACAGCATTAAGATACGCAATTGAAAAATTTCCGGAGAGCTTAAGAAAAAAATATCTTCTTGGTAAAGTTTAAACTTCAAATTCAAGATATAGAGGCAGATGATCTGAAACTTGATCTTGTAAGACCTTAAAATCTAAGACTTGTACGTCTCTTGATACAAATATATAGTCTGCATATTTATCATCATTTTCAACTCTCCATTTATGATCATATAAAAGACTTCTGGTAGTGGGTATTTTATACTCCTTTACTAAATTTCTTAGTTTTTCATCAAGCATCGAAAGAGCTTTGGTTGTAATTCTTAAATTAAAATCTCCCGCAACGACTTTTGGAATATCGTATTTTTCTATGAAATCCAAAATTATCTGGGATTGCCTAAACCTTTTCGGATTATCAACTTTTGCAGCCGGTTCCCAAAAGCCATGAACATTTAAAACCAAAAACTTTTTTTCATTTTTCTCTAAAAGTGTATATATAAAATTTCTTGGAAAATCTGGTTTTTTGTTTGGGTAAAGACCAAAATCATTTAACTTTTTATGAATAAAAACATCTCCAACGCCTAAGACGTTAATATCTTTTTTTACCAAAATTTCCTTGCCAAAATATAAGGGAAAATCTACGTATCCGTTAAGATCACCGTTGTCTGCTGTGGGATAAAAATAACCGTTAAAATCAGTTAGTATTTCTTCAACCTCCCTTTTAATATTTGAGTAGGCACCTTTTGAAATAACCATTTCTTTTTCAGATTTAAATATTTCCTGCAGGCAAAATATGTCGGTTTCAGAGGCTTTGGTTTTTATAAATTCTAAAACTTTGTCATGGATTTTTCCTCCCCAGATATTAAGGCAGATTAGTTTCACTTTTAAATTATAGCAAATTTTACGTGTGGAGTGTTTTGATAAGTATTTAAAATAATACTTGACAAATAAAATAAGGTGTTATAACATTGTTATAACTATGGAACAAAAAATTATTCAAGTTGGAAATTCTTTGGCAGTCACCCTACCAGCGCATTTTGTTAAGGGTAGGGGTATTAAACCTGGACAGAAAATATTTGTCGATACGGATATAGATTCAGATCTGATTCAGATGTCAACGATAAAGAAATCAATATCTACTATTACGCCTGAATTTAAAGAGTGGCTTGAGAGATTTAATAAAAAGTATAAAAATTCCCTTGCAGAACTTGCTACTAAATGAAAAACGTGCGCTATCTCTCCTTAGACGTGGTTATTGCAATTCATGACGATTTAATAGAAAGATACGGTGGAAGTTTTGGTATTAGAGATGTTGGACTTCTTCATTCTGCACTTTCTAGGCCTCAGGCAACTTTCGCAGGAGAAGATTTGTATCCCGATCTTTTGGATAAAGCTGCTGCTCTTTTTCACTCTCTTATGTTTAATCACGCTTTTGTAGACGGTAACAAGCGTACGACTATTACTGCTACAGCGCGTTTTTTATTCGTTAACAGTTATGAGTTAAACATAGATGATAAAGAATTTGTCGATTTTCCACTTAGAGCGGAAAGAAAACATTTGAATATTGAGGAAATTTCTAAGTGGCTTAAAAAGAATTCAAAGAAAATTTAATCATTGAGTCCACCTTTATTTTTCCCCATAAATTAGGGCTTAAACTTTTCTTACCTAAAATTATCTTGAGGATAGAAGTGATTTAATAAATTCATCTCTTTTAGAAGGACGCAGTGTTTTAAGAGTTGATAGAATAAGTTTAGTTTCTGGATCTTTCACTCTTTTCAACAAAGCACTAGGATCTTTAAATAATTCTCTAAGCATGTTAACCACAGGTCCTATGGTTTTGATTAAAGAATCTTCATCTTTGTGATCTTGAGATTCAAAAGATTCAATAATCCCAGAAATGGTGCTTGCCCTTTCTTCTGTTATGTCTATTCCAAGACTTGCCAATTTACCAGGACTCATATCCCACAATGCATTAGAGATAAGGTATTTTCCCTTTAGGCTTAGCCTAGCTTCTTCTACCACTAATGTTTCTTCAGAGACATTAGTGGGTTTTAAACTAGGTGTATGTTCTCCTTTTCTATATCCCTCGAGAACATCTTCGAAGGGCATATGTCTTGTTAAAACTTCCGCTAATTCTTCTGGGGTAAAATCTTCATATAGAGCTTGTTTATCTGCCCAAGTAACAAAATTATGTACAACTTCTGATTTATGGTATCTACCACTACCATGTATTTCTTCAGATCCATCATATCGTCTTAATTTACTTATAAATGAAGCAAGAATAGCGTTAGCATGTTCAGTAGATGGAATATTAATACTTGCTCTTTTCCTTGGGCTTAATTGGTTTATTCTTAAAATTGGATCATCATAGATTCTTAGTACAGCGGCTTGGGTGTTAGGATATCTATAACTTTCTCCATTATCTTTAATTAGCATTAATGAGTAAGCAACAATTTCTTCTGGTGTCATAGTATGAAAATTTTTTGGAAGTTTTGGAAATACATCTTTTGGTAATTCTTTTGATTCCAGCACAACTCTAGGTTTTCTGTTTAATTTTCTTACTGGTGGTAGATGAGACTTTTCAGGTTTTTGCTCGTTTTTAAGGGTTGGCAGAGGTTTTGTTTCAGCAGAGGGAATGTAAGTTCTTTTCTTTACCACAAATCCATCAGGTAAAACTTCCTCTGCGGGAACTGTTACCGGTCTAATAACTTCGGAAAAATCAATAGTTCTTTTTAGGAGACCTATGATTTGAGGAATTGTTAAATCTTTATAATATGGATAAAGACTACGTATTTCGTCAACTAAGGCCATAGTTGGAGTTACTACTGTATTTGATTGTCTTTCAGGGTTTTCCAAGGCCGCAATAAAGGTATTTCTTGCTTGAAATGCTGCTCCTATGTGACTGCGAATTTTTGCTGGACTTTTATTTCCTTGTGGATCTAAAATTCTCCTTCCATAAATGTCTTCTATAAATCTTTTATCATAAATTCCATAAAACTCAGGTTTAGCTTGTGTTGCATTTAGCCTCATTAATCCAAGAATAACCATTCTTCGTCTAGCTCCTGGTGGAAGATTTTTTCTAGGTTCTGAAGTCTGAGGATTTGCAGATTCAGGTCGTTTTCCATCATCACTTAATTCAGTTGTGATTAGTTGCGGGGGAAAGATTTCTTGTGGTATTATAAAAACTGTTGCTTGGTCTAACAATCTAGGCTGAGTGTGTCTTCGTCTCCTTATGGGAGGGGAAGATTCTTCAAACACATTTGTGGACACGGGAACAAGTTTTAATCTTCTTCTCCTAGTTTCTCTTCCTGCTAATGCTTCAGATTGAGGTCTTGCCACTAAATTCTTATACCTTCTAAAAGCTCAACTGTCAACAACATTTTAATCTTTACAGCATATCCTAGGAATTTATCTGTATAAAAAGTAAAATCAAAATTTGACAAAAATATTAAATAATGTATTATAAATTTATATGAACGAGTTAGGATTTGATCAAAGACCAGTGAGTATAAAGCCAAGGACAGGTATTCCAGAAGGTGGACTTAGTTCTGAGCCAGTAAAAACAGAAAGAAAAGGAATTGTTGGAAAATTAGGGCAATTTGCAAGAAGAGTTTTGGCAAGCGTAAACACAGAAAGGCCCTCAGGTAAAGGTTTCTAGTTTTATTTTCTTTTTAGATCTTTTGTTTTTTTCTCTTTCTTTTGAATAATCAAACGCGTCTTTAATATATTCAAAAACTCTGGGTAAATCTTCCTCTCCCGTTATTTCCGTCTGAGCCCATGTTTTTCCAAAATCAAATTTTTCAAAGCCATCATTTAAAGACGTTTCAAAACCACTGGGGGATAAGATTAAAAATAAAAGTAAGATGTTATTATCAACTACTTTTATTCCTCCAAAAAGATTTTTTCCGGTATAAATACAAATCCAGTTTATTATAAACGATTATTTCCAAAATCATCGGATTTAACTGCTAATAATTATCTTGTATTTTTCTAAACTCTGGATTACAATGCGCTTTATGAGAAAGACAAAAAGCGTTAAGGATAAAAAAGCAATTATAAATTTCTTATTTGAAGTGGGAATATTATCCAAAACCCCAAGGTCAGGATTTCACTTTTTAGGCAGCGGACAACAATCGGTCTCAGAGCACATGAATAGAACTGTATATGTTGGCTATGTGCTGTCAGTTTTAGAACCAAAGGTAGACAGGGCAAAAGTAATGCAGATGTGCTTATTGCACGATCTTGCAGAAGCAAGAACCTCTGATTTAAATTACGTTCATCAAAAATACACAATATCAGATGAGCATAAAGCAATAGAAGATTTGGCACAAACACTTCCTTTTGGAGAGGATATACTAAACATTTTAAGAGAATATGCACAAAGAAAAACCAAAGAAGCAATACTTGCCAAAGATGCAGACAGTCTTGAGTGGATACTTTCACTTAAAGAACAAGTAGATATTGGGAACTCAAGGGCCAAAACCTGGATTCCATCAGCTGTAAAAAGATTAAAAACAAAAGTTGCAAAAGATCTTGCCAAAGAAATAATAAAAACCAATTCTGATGACTGGTGGTTTTCAGAGAAAAACAGCAAGTGGTGGGTAAAAAGAAACGAAGAGATCCTCAAAAAAAGATTTTAAAAGTTCTTCATTGACAAACCATTATTGGTATATACAATGTAATTACTATGATAACGACACTAATTGCGATAGGAAATTCTCGTGGAGTACGTATACCTAAGCCGTTGATTAATGAAAGCGGTCTTGGGGATCAGGTTGAATTACGGGTAAAAAAGGGTGAGATACGAATTATTGCAGCACCTACGAAAGATACGTCTGCGGCTGCTACGCTATTACTATCAGAAAAAATACTCGATCGTGATTGGAATCGACCAGAGGAGGACGCGGCATGGGCAAGCTTACAGTAGGCAGTGTTGTTTTTGTTATATTTCCATTTCTTAATTTAAAATCTTTGCATATGGTTTCTATTTCTATAGGAACACACAATTCACAATCCCACTTTTACAATTCAAGTTTAAATTTATATTGCCTCGGCCTTGAAGAGAAAAAATTATCGTTCAGCGAGATGAATTTGGATGAATACTGCATTCAAAACCACCAGTAACTATTTTTTAGGTTTGTAGTTTTCAAGCATGAGTACAGTACCATCAGTAACTTTACCATGTCCCTTATTGTCGTCACTTATTA
This sequence comes from uncultured Gammaproteobacteria bacterium, assembly GCA_964460145.1. Taxonomy (GTDB): domain Bacteria; phylum Patescibacteriota; class Microgenomatia; order Levybacterales; family UBA12049; genus JACQHJ01. The sequence continues at coordinate 18,194 of CAYWPH010000011.1, forward strand.
ATTGACAGTTTTCTTCCTTTGCGGTAGCTAAATATAAGGAGTCATAAGCAGTTAAATCATATTTGTGGCTAATTTCGGGTAATTCTGAAATTATTCCTTCGGTCGGTTCTTTGCTTATTAGAGGCAGGGTAAAGAATGAAGATATTAATTCTTGAAATTCTTTAATTGATAAGTTTTTCCCTTTAATAAAGACATTCGCAAGTTCTATGATAAGAAGATTGGGGATAATGATGGTGATTTTTTCGTTCTTTAAGTCATTCAATATAGAAAGTGCCTGTTCAACGTGTTCTTCATCCTCTCTATTATACCACTTTAAAGCTACTGAGGTGTCCAAAACATAAGTAATCATACTTTAAAAATGAGAATCACGGTCTTGTCTTAAAGCTTTTGTTAAGCTGACGTTTTGCTTCCCAGATTTACTAATATTTTCCATCGATTTGAATATGTGTCGCCATTGTGCCTGACTCAATTTTTTGTTAGGATTTTGAGGGTGAGAAGTAGGTAAGCGCTCCACCTTAAATCCTGAACTAGTAGTTTCAACTTTAACCATTAATTCCTCTTCGGGCCATCTTAAGACATGCCGTATCTCTTGAGGAATAGTTAATTGGCCTCTTTCTCTAATTTTAGTAATTTTTTGTGCGTAATTCATACTATTGAGAATATCATACTATTCTGAATTAACCAATAACGCTCATTATATTTTACTTTTTATTTGTTATAATCAAAAAATGTTAAGTATAGGAATTGTCGGCTTACCAAATGTAGGGAAATCTACTCTTTTTAATGCACTTTTGAAAAAACAGCAAGCACTGGCTGCAAATTATCCTTTTGCAACTATTGAGCCAAATATTGGAGTTGTAGCAGTTTACGATGAAAGGTTAACTAAACTTGCCGAAATCACCAAAGAAGAAGAAAAAATGGTAAATCTTCCCCCAATAAAATTTGCTGTTGTAGAATTTGTTGATATCGCAGGACTTGTTAAAGGAGCTTCTGAAGGAGCAGGTCTTGGTAATAAATTCCTGTCTCATATAAGAGAAGTTTCTGTTATAGCCCATGTAGTCAGAGCATTTGAAGATGAAAATGTTATAAAAGAAGGAGCAGTAGATCCAAAATCCGATTACGAAACTATTAGAACCGAACTTCAGATTGCAGACTTACAGACTCTGCAAAATTTAAATGAAAAAGCTCTAAGAACAGACCCGCTCAAAAAATCAGTTGTTGAAAAACTAAAAGCTGCTTTAGATCAAGGCAAAAATGCTTTTGAAATAGAATTATCTGAAGAAGAAGACGCTTCAATTAAAGAGTTAAGTCTACTTACAAGCAAAAAAGAAATTGTTGTTTTAAATGTAAGTGAAGTGGAATATAATCCTGATTCAATTACAAATATTATTAATAAATATTCAGACCTTCTAAAAGTTGGCAGTGAGAAGCTGGTTGTAATCTGTGCAAAAATAGAATCTGATTTGGCATTGCTTTCTGAAGATGAACAGAAAGAATATCTAAAAGAATTGGGAATAGAACAATCAGGCTTAGAGCGTCTCATCCAAAAAGCGTATTCAGAGCTTGGTTTAATTTCCTTTCTAACAGCAGGAGTTAAAGAGGTTAGAGCCTGGACAATTAAAAATGGGTTTTCAGCATTACAAGCAAGTGGTGAAATTCACACGGATTTTATGAAGCGCTTCATAAAAGCAGAAGCAGTATCTTTTGATGATTTTGTTGAAAATAATGGATGGAAAGGCGCAAGAGAACACGGAAAAGCAAGACTTGAGGGAAGAGATTATGTTGTAAGAGATGGAGATATTATTGAATTTAAGATAGGAACTAATTGACAAAGAAATCCTCAGACGATAGAATGAGCAGATTATGTTAGGTGAATATCGACCCGCTAGTATTCCACGACCGGAGGTTCTAAGAAGAGTTGATCTAGAAGATAGGCCGGCAAAAAGAGTTGTTGTTACCGGAGCATACATGCAAACTCCATTTGGAGGATTACGTAGTACACTAGATGCAAGATTAAGAGGGGAATCTGCTGTAGTTTCATTTCCCGATACCGGAATTGAGGACGTAAGTGTTGCTGCTCCTCTGAATTTTAGTGCCAGAGGACATCTAGATTTAGGCAGAGAAGAGAAGTGGTATTCTGAGCTTGCACTGTTAGAGTTGTATGTAATTACCCAAGCTCTTGGTAATGCCGCAATGCTGGATGAGAATGGAAAGCTGGATGCAAGACAGTTAAATCCATATAAAGGTGGTCTTTTTGGCAATTCTGGAATAGGCCAGGCGTTAGGTCTTGTAGACATACACGATATGATTAGGCTAAATAACGAGCTGAAAAGACAGCTGGCAGAGGGAGAAATAGATAGAAAAAGTTTTTAGAAAAAAGAGCAGTTATTAAAGGATCAGATGCTTTTCAGGCTTTTCCGGATCAAGGCAATTCAAGGACGGCAGAATATCATGGCATTAGAGGAAAGGGAAATTATTCTTCACAGGCATGCGCATCGGGTCTGGCTGCAGTAGTTGATGCATTCGAGAGTATAAAAAGCGGAAAAAACCGTTGGGCAATAGCTGGGGGAATCGAAAGATCACTCACTCATCCCGAATTATCTTTTACTGCATTTAACGTATTGCATTCATTATCACACAATCCTGATCCTCAAACCGCAAGTAGGCCGCTTGATAGAGATAGAGACGGTTTTGTTATTGGTGAAGGAGCCGCATATTTAATTTTAGAAAGCTATGAACATGCTTTAGCAAGAGGAGCAAGGATACTTGCTGAGATCGCTGGGGGAGAAAATGTAATGGATGGATTCAAAAGAACAGAAGCAGATCCATCCAGAATTGCTATGGCTATAGGAAAGACGTTTGAAATAGGAGCAGAAGAGGCAACAGAAGAAATGCCAGAGAGAGATGTTATCCTTCCTGATGTTATTTATCCACATTTAACATCAACTCCTCTTGGGGACACGGTAGAAATGAAAGCAATAAGGCAGGTGTGGGGAGAATATGCTAACGGTATTCCTTTGGTAGGTAATAAGTCTTCTTTTGGTCATACGCTCGGAGCAGCAGGGGCAATTAACGCAATTGAAGCAGTTTATGGAATTTTTGAAGGAATTGTTGCTCCAACTATACATCTTAGAGAAAGAGGAGAAGGATTTGAAGATCTGGATGTGGTAGAAACAGCAAGAAGGATTGACCCCAAAACTGCACTCGTTACAGCCAATGGATTTGGTGGGTGGACTTCCGCTCTTCATTTAAGAAGATTTGATCCGGTAGCTTAGTTTGTATTCTTAATACTAAAATTTGTATAATAATCTCATGGTGGAGCCTTTGCGTACTGGGATAATTGTTGATTCAGCTTTAACTCTTCAACAGGCTCTTGTTCTAAGACAGGAAATCGAGCCTCCTCAAGAACTTTTAGCAAGACTTGCGTTAATAAATGTAGAG
>CAYWPH010000012.1:0-21409 GCA_964460145.1 uncultured Gammaproteobacteria bacterium
TGATTGAAAATCATCAGATCCAGTGCCGTGCCAGAAAGGTTTTCCATTAACCCATTCTGTATAGTTATATTCTCCATATTTTCCTTCTGTCATATAGAAGTCGTCCCATCCGGGAGGTGTTTTATCTTCTAGGCGTTGACTTCCATTGAAGTATTTTCCGGCTAAAACAGTATAATATCCGACTTCATCTAATGCGGTTGCTATAGTCATTGAGGGTTTAAAAAGTTTTGCCCAATTTCTGTCAACGCCATGATTAAAAGTGTGTTGTCCGGTATATAATCCTGCTCTTCCCGGGCAACAAAGCGAAGTTTCTCCTCTAGCGTTTTTAAAAGTAATTCCGTTTTCTATAAATTCTCTTCTAATAGTTGGGAATCTGTTCCAAAAATCCAAATTATAGTTGGACAGATCATCCATTAAGACAATAATTACGTTAGGTCTATTTTTTACTTCCGGTTCCGGAGTCGGAGTTGGTTCTGGACTTGGGTCTACTTTTGGATTTTTTGCCGCAAGCACGGCTTTCGAGGTAGATTGGTTTCCTTCTGGTTGGGATTGAAAAGCGTTACCTGCTATTCCCGAAAACGAAGCGCCTGCTGTTGCAAGAGTAACACCGGCAAGTCCCAAACCTGCCCATCTTTTAAATCTTTGAAAACCTGTTTTAGGTCTTCTTTCTGCAAGTTGTTCTACCATATAATTCTAGAGGACGATATTATGCGAGGATTCTACTACTTTTGCTTAAGATTTTCAAGAGCAAGAGTGGCTGCGTTTTCTTCTGCTTCTTGTTTTGATTTACCTTTTCCTTCTGCGAAAAGTTTGTTCCCAATAAAAACTCCCATGGTAAAAACTCTTGAATGAGCAGGACCTAATTCATCAATAACTTTATATTGAGGTGAGTTTTGTTTTCTTGATTGAACATATTCCTGAAGCAGGCTTTTTGGGTCTTTGAATGATCTTTCTTTTTCTAAATCTTGAACTCTCTGACTAAAAACTTGTATTAAAAAATCTTTTGTTTGTTCAATTCCGCTATCTAAAAGTAATGCTCCTACAAAAGCCTCAAAAGAATCTGCAAGAAGACTTTGATTTTGCCTTCCCTTAGAATCCTCTTCTCCTTTTGAGAGCTTTAAGTATTCTCCCAAATTTAGTTCCCTGGCTACTTTTGCAAGACTTTTGGTGTTTACAAGAAGAGATCTCATATTGGTTAATATACCTTCGTTAACTTGAGGGTACTTATTAAACAAATATTCTGAAATTACAAAAGAAATTATGCTATCTCCTAAAAATTCCAATCTTTCATTTGAAGAAACTTTTTCTTTAGTTTCGTTTAAAAAACTTCTATGGGTAAAAGCTTGGTCAAATAATTTTTTATTCTTAAATTGAGGTATGTTCATCTTTTATTAAATTACCCAATGCCCCGTTTATAAAGCCTGGACTAGTTTCGCCTCCGTATTCTTTAGCAAGTTCGATTGCTTCATCTATTATAACTCTTGGGGGCTGACTTTTTTCAATAGCAAGTTCAAAAACAGCAAGTCTTAGAATTGCAAGGTCAACTTTGTTAATTTTTTCGATTGGGTACTGTGGTGCTGCTTTTTGAATATGCTTGTCAATTTCTTCAAGGTATTTTATAATTTCTGATGCTTTATTTCCGAGGCGCTGTTTGTGAAATGCGCTTTTAAAAAGATCTTCGACAACTTTTTGTCTTTTTAAGTGTCTAATATCGCGAGGATTTTTCATTACTTTGTTTCTTCTTTTGGTTTGTCTGGTAATGCTTTTTGTTCTTCTTCTTTCTTTTTTGTTTTTTTGCTTATTACCTCTTTACCTTTATAATATCCGCAAGCTTTGCAAACTTGATGTGATAATATTTCTACTCCGCAGTTAGTACACGAAACAGTACGAGAAAGAGTCAAGTGGATACTTGCTCTTCTTTTTCCCTGCCTTTGTCTTGAATGTCGTTTTTTCGGCTCTTGTGGCATAAGTGCATTTTACTTTATTTGAAGCTTAGTTTCAAGAAGTTAGTCTGGAGAGACTTGAGTGATATTTAATTTAGCAATCTCTTTTTGCAATTTTGGATGTTTATTAATTACAGCAAATATTTTCTCGGCTTGTTTTTTTGCTTTTTCAATTAGTTCAAAATCGCTAAAGTTTGCAACCTTTAGCTGTATCACTCCATGCTGGTTGGTTCCGTAAATTTGTCCAGGACCTCTTAGTTTTAGGTCTATCTCAGAAAGCGCTGCGCCTGAGTAAATTGTTTCCATTGCTTTTAATCTATCTAAAGTTTGAGGATTTTTACTTGATGTAAATAAAAGACAAAAAGATTCTTTTACTCCCCTACCAACTCTTCCCCTGAGCTGATGAAGCTGTGCAAGTCCAAATCTTTCTGCTTCTTCTATCATCATGATGGTTGCATTTGCAATATCAATTCCAACCTCAACAACTGGAGTTGAAACTAAAATATCTATTTTCCCTTTCCTAAAGTTTGTCAGCACTTCTTCTTTTTGACTTGCCTTCATTTTTCCATGCAAAAGTCCTAATTTTAAATTTGGAAAGATTGCTTTTTTAAGTTTTTCATACTCTTTTGTAGCTGCTTTTACCGTTATCATACTTTCTGACTCTTCTATAAAAGGACAGACTATAAAAACCTGATCTTTTCCTCTAATTACTTTTTCCTCGATCCATTTATATGCTCCAGCTCTTTTTACAGGTGGTACAACCCAGGTTTTAATAGTTTTTCTCCCTTTTGGCATTTCATCAAGTATTGATAAATCCAAATCTCCATACATAGTTAGCGCTACGGTTCTTGGAATTGGCGTTGCAGTCATAGTTAAAAGATGAGGATTATTGCCTTTTTGTCTTAATATTGACCTTTGTTCTACACCAAACCTTTGCTGCTCATCGATTACAATAAGACCTAAGTTTTTAAATTTAACTTTGTTGTAGATAAGCGCATGAGTTCCGATTATTATGTCAAAATCTTCGTTGAGTTTTTTAGTAGATCCAGTGGCTAGTTCCACTTTTATTTTTAAGACAGTTAAAAGATCTTTTATAGTTTTAAAATGTTGATTTGCCAAAATTTCAGTCGGAGCCATAAACGCTGTTTGAAAACCATTTAAATAACAAACATATGCTCCAATTGTTGCGACGATTGTTTTTCCACTCCCCACGTCGCCTTCTAAGAGTCTGTTCATTGGGGTATCGGATGAAAGGTCTTTTAAAAGCTCGGCAGTTGCATTTTTTTGTGCTCCTGTTAATTCAAATGGTAAATTTTTAATAAAATCACCAATGTTTTTTTCAAATTTTTTAACTTCCCAGGATTTAATTTTTTCTTTTTGCCAGGATTTTTTTCTAAAAATTGAAGAAAGCTGGAGTTTGAAAAGTTCATCAAAAGAAAGTCTTTGTCTGGCATTATCTGCTTCCTCTAATGTTTTTGGAAAATGGATTTTGTTAATCGCATCATTTAAATTCATTAAATTATTTTCTTTAAGTACTTCTTGGGGTAAATATTCTTCAGCGTTAGGATTTTCTTGTAATATTTTAAAAACCTGTCTTCTTAGCCATTTAGAAGAAACTCCTTTTGTTTCAGGATAAACGGGAACAAGTCGTCCTGTATGAATTGTCTGGTTTTGAAAAATAACTTCATAATCAGGAGATTTCATTACAAGTTTATTTCCATCCTGTTCTACTTTTCCAGAAAGGGAAACCTCATCGCCTATTCTTATTGCTTTTGGTAAAAAAGGTTGATTAAACCAAATAACTTCAATTTGTCCTGTATCGTCAGAGACAGCTGCTTTTTGTAAACTTTTCCAGCGTCTTATATATTGATTTGCAATTTTTTCGACTTTTCCTCTGACAGTTACTGTTTCTCCGGCTTGAACTATTCCAATTTTCGAAAGCAAAGAAAAGTCGTCATATCTAAAAGGAATGTGATATAAAAAATCTTCAAGTTTTACTATGCCTAGTTTTTCCAGTCTTTTGGCGTACATTTTATAAGCTCTTGATAAAAGAGTAAGCGGTGTATTTAAGTCCATAGCTCTAAAGGCTTAAGAAAGGAAGGACAGATGATGCGATTAGTGCAAAAGCGACTATTATGATAATGATTTTCCAAATCCACTGGTTTTTTCTAATAAACTCCATATGATTATTCTATCACAATTTTTGCAAATCTTTTTTTACCAACTTTAAGTATTCCTGCTTCAATTTGTAAATTAGGATTTGTCACTTTAATGTCATTAAGCAGTACCCCGCCCTGATCGATAAGTCTTTTTGTTTCTGATTTGCTTTGTGCAAACAAAGATTGTATCAGCGTATCAGAAACAGTTAAGCTTCCTTTAACTAAAACCTCAGAAAGATCTTGTGGCACTTCTTTATTTTGGACAGTTTTCTCAAATTCTTCTTTTGCTTTTTGTGCAGATTTATCATTATAAAGCTCTTTAACGATTTGATATGCTAATTCTTTTTTAATGTCTCTTGGATTTTCTTTTGACTTTAGTCTTTTTTCAAATTTTGCAATTTCCTCTAAGGATAAGTTAGTTGCCAAAAGCAGATAATTTAATATTAATTCATCTTTTATTGCCATTACTTTTGCATACATGTCAAATGCAGTATCATCAAGCCAAATTGCATTTCCCCAGGATTTACTCATTTTTCTTCCGTCAGTTCCTTCTAAAATTGCCGTAGTTAAGACAAAAGATTCTTTGTTTCTAAGATCTTTAATAAGTGTTCTTCCTGCCTGCATATTAAAAGTCTGGTCTGTGCCGCCGAGTTGCAAATCAGTATCCATAAAGTAACTGTCATAACCCTGCATTACAGGATATAGAAATTCATGAAGCCCGACTCTTTTGTTATCAGACAGTCTTTTTTTAATAAGTTCTCTACCGGCAAAATCTCCAACGCTAAAATGCTGTGTAAGTTTTAAAATATCTTCAAAATTAAGTTTTTTTAACCATTCACTGTTATATCTTACTTTTATTTTTGAAAAATCTAATATTTTCTCTGCTTGTTTTTTATATGTCTTAAAATTCTCCTCAATCTCCTTAATTGTTAAAGCAGGTCTTTCGCTGTCCTTGTCAGACGTGTCGCCAATAAGGGCTGTAAAATCCCCTATTAAAAAAGTAACATTATGTCCTAAAAGTGCAAATTGATTAAGTTTTCGTAAGACTACAGCATGTCCTAAATGAATTTTCGTAGAAGTTGGATCAATACCTAAGTAGATGTTTAATTTTTTCCCAGACATTAGTTTTCCGGCAAGTACATTTTTATTTGGAATGATATTTGCAACGCTTCTCGTTAAGAGCTCTTCAATTTGCTTCATAGCCTCAGTATAGCACAGATAATCTTAAATTTGGTATACTTAGAGGATGCTGGATTACGTCAGAAAGTCTAGGCGTAAAAGTTCTTATTTTACGCTTTCAATCCCCAATTTTGGAAGAGGATTAAAATTTAATAGCCTTGGAAATATCCCAAAAGACGTTTTAATAAGTAAGCTTTTTAAATATTCGTTTTTTGGCCTTATCGGTCTTGTTCTTCTTATGGTAGTTCTTTTTGTATGGTATGGAAGGGATTTGCCTGCTCCGGGAAAACTAGTCGAGGCTCAAGCCAATCAATCAAGCGGAATTTATGATAGAAAGGGAGAACTTTTATTCTCTGTATACCAAAACCAGAATAGAATCTATGTTACTTTGGATAAAATTCCAAAGTACTTAAGACAAGGAACAATAGCAGTTGAAGATAGAAATTTCTATGAAAACGAAGGTTTTTCTGTAACTGGATACATTAGAGGACTCATCATTGATCCAATACTTAGACAGCGCGTTACTGGAGGTTCTACAATTACCCAGCAGCTGGTTAAAAATGTGCTCCTAACTTCTGAAAGAACACTCCCCAGAAAGATAAAGGAATTAATGCTTTCCATTCAGGTTGATCGAAAATATTCAAAAGACCAGATTTTGGAAATGTATTTAAATGATGTTCCATATGGTGGAACAGCAATTGGAGTTCAAGCTGCGTCACAAATATATTTTAATAAGGATGTAAAAGACTTAAATCTTACCGAAAGCGCATTCCTTGCCGGTCTTCCGCAAAGCCCGAGTACTTATTCCCCATTTTCCGGTGAAAAATATTATCTTCAAAGAACAAAAAATGTTTTAGCTCAAATGGAAAACCAAGGCTATATTACCCAAAAGCAGGCTGAGGTGGCGTATAAAGAAATTGAAAAAAAGAAGTTTTCAAGCAGTGACATTGGCATAAAAGCTCCTCATTTTGTTATGTATGTAAAACAACAGCTTGTTAAGCAATTCGGTGAGGCAACGGTTGAAAATGGAGGACTTAGGGTTACGACAACACTTGATTACAAAATAGAAAAAGAAGCTGAAAAAGTCGTCAATGAGGAAATAGGCAAGCTTAAAAACTTCAAGGTCGGAAATGGTGCAGCTATGGTAACTAACCCCAAAACTGGAGAAATTTTGGCTATGGTTGGAAGCGAGGATTACTTTAATATAGATAATGACGGAAACTTTAATGCGGCAACAGGCCTACGGCAGCCTGGATCATCTTTAAAGCCAATTACTTATGCTGTTGCCTTTAGTAAAGGCTATACCCCTTCGACTCTTTTAATAGATAGCCAGACTAATTTTAAGGTAAATGACAGTGAAAAAGACTATATTCCTGTAAATTATGATGGAAAATACAGAGGTCCTGTTCAGGTAAGATTTGCTCTTGCTAATTCTTTCAATATTCCTGCCGTAAAAATGCTAGCTATGGTTGGAGTAAAAAATGTTATGCAAAAAGCTTATGAGATGGGTATAGAAAACTGGGAACCAACTGATGAAAATTTAAGAAACGTTGGATACTCGTTAGTACTTGGGGGAAGAGACGTAAGGCTGCTTGACCAAATGCAGGCATATGGTGTATTTGCAAACGCAGGCCAAAGAAAGCCTCTTGTTGCAATACTTGAAGTAAAAGATTCAAAAGGAAATACATTATACAAATACAACCAGCCATCGCCTCAGCGGATATTTAGTGAAGAAATAAGCTTTTTAATATCACATATTCTTTTAGACAATAATGCGAGAAGTACAACTTTTGGAACAAATTCATATCTTGTTATCCCGGGACATCCCAGCGTATCTGTAAAAACAGGAACTACGGATGAAAAAAGAGATAACTGGACAGTTGGTTATTCCAGATCTTTTGTAGTAGGCTCATGGGTTGGGAATAATAATAATACTCCTATGGGAAATATTACATCTGGTGTTTCAGGAGCTTCGCCAATATTTAACAGGATAATGAAATTTGTACTTAAAGACAAACAGGATGAGCCTTTTGAAAAGCCCGCAAATGTTGAGGCAATGATTATTGATGCTTATGGAGGTGGGACTCCGGTAAGCGGAAAGCCTGAAAGAAGCGAGTATTTTATAAAAGGAACACAGCCATCAGGCCCTTCCCCAATTTATCAAAAGTTAAAACTTTCTAAACAAGACAGTGGAAAACTTGCAAGTCCATGGGAAATTGATAATGGTGAGTATGAAACAAAAGACTATATAGTTTTAAAAGAAAATGACCCAATATCTCAAGATGGTAAAAATAGATGGATGGAGGGAATAATTGAGTGGATTAAAAAGACTTATGCGGCTGACCGTCCTGAGTATTATCCCCCAACTGAAACATCTAATTATCAAAAAGATGAAAATTTAGCTGAGCCAACATCTACTCCGACTCCAACTGAGGTTGTCCCCTCTTCTACACCTACACTTATATCTACTCCTACTCTTTAATGGTGGCATTAAAGGTTTTTTTTAAAACAATTACTATTTGTTCTCTAATTTTTGCAACTTCCTCTTTTGTCAAATTCTTTTCAAAGTCCTGGTAGACTATGTGAAAAGTTCTGCTGTCTTTATATGTGTCTTTGAGGGTAACATCCACAATTTTTTCATCTTGGTTTTTGATTGTATTTATTATTTCTTGAGTTTGGGCATCGCAAATAAGGGAAATGTCTTCAAGAATGGGAGGAAACTTTGCAAAAGGCTTAAATACTTTAGAATTCGTTGCGTGTTTTAAAATAATTCCAAAATTTAATTCAAAATCAACGATATTAGTGTCTAATACTTCTATTTCCCCTAGATAGTCTTTATCAATATAGATAGATGCGCCTATTGAAGATTTTTGAGACTTTTTAAATATTAAATTTTTAATTCCTAAATCATATAGTACTTGCTCAATATCGCCTTTAACTTCATAAAACGAAGCATGTTTTTTCTTTAATACTCCAGAAAGCATAGGTGTTTCTTTTGGCAAATCATTTGTTTTTTTAAGATAGATATTTGCAATTTCAAACACCTTAAGCCCGTCATGGGTTTTATTACTAGAGATAACGTTTAAAAGACTTGGTATAAGACTGTTTCGTAAATATGCCAAATCTTTTGAAAGAGGATTTTTTAATTTGATTGCATTTTCAATGGGCCCGTCGAATAAATCTTCCGAAATTAAAGAATATGTATAGACCTCACTAAATCCAAAATATTTAAAAGCACTTTTTATGCGCTTTTCAAAATAAAAATTATTTGCAAATCCAATTACTTTATTTGGCAAAAAGGTTGGGATAATACTTGGCAAATTGTGATATCCGTAAACTCTTGCAATTTCCTCTATAACGTCCTCATCAAGCTTAACGTCAGGTCTTATCGTTGGTATTTCTACTTCAATTTTTTCTCCTAATCTTTTGGCTTTAAAGCCAAGCTTATTTAGTATCTCTATAGAGTTTTGAGGACTTACTTCAACTCCTATTACTCTGTTTATTTTTTCACTGTCAACTTGTATGGTCGTAGTCCTTGGCTTGTTTGGATAATGATCAAAAATCTCAGAGATTACTTTTGCATTTGCTATTTTTTCATAAAGCTCAATTCCGCGAAGGAGTGCTTTCAGACAAAGCTCTGGGTCTACTCCTTTTTCATTTAAAATTGCAGCTTCGCTCCTTATCCCAAGATTCATTGAAGTATTTCTAATATATACAGGATTATTGTTGTCTATAAAAAATAATATTCTCTTAGTATTTTCGTAAATGACTGAATTAGTTGTTCCCATAACGCCAAGTATGTCAATAATTTTTCCTGTTGTGTCATCAGCTACAATATCTCCTCCAGAAAGAATGTGTCTTTTTCCATCAAGAGTAGTTACGACCTCTCCCCTTTTAGATTCTCTGACAATCATTTTTTGAGTTTTCAAAAGATCAAAATCAAAGACATGGGTTGGGTGACCAATCTCTCGCATTACATAATTAGTTACGTCGATTAAATTGTTAAGACTTCTAATGCCGGAGTTTTCGAGTCTATCTTTTATTTCTTTAGGGCTATCTCCTATCTTTACTTCCAAAACTACTGCGCAGATTCTATTTACAAGTTTTGGGTCATTTTTAATTTCAATTGGAAATTTTGTAGAAGAGTAAAAAATTGTTTTTGTTTTAAGATCATTAAATTTTGCATTTTTTAAAACAGCACTTGCCTCTCTTGCAATTCCTAAAATTGACATTAAATCTGGTCTATTGGTCGTTACTTCAATATCATAAACGCTGTCACCCTCTATTTTTTCTACTTTTTCAACAGAAACACTGGATAAAGAAAGCTCTTTGGCAATTTCTAAAGGGGAGTCCCTTGTATCTAAATATTCACGCAGCCAACTGTCTATTATTTTTATATTCATAATTAAAATTGCTCTAAGAATTCCATCCTATCGGAATAAATTGTTCTTATATCATCAAGTTTGATTCCATCTTTCATCATTAAAACTCTTTCTACTCCCCAACCAAATGCAAAACCGCTATATTTATTGCTATCGATTCCACAGTTTTTAAGTACATTTGGATGGATCATTCCAGCCCCTCCCATTTCAAGCCAGCCTTCTTTGCAAAGCCTACATCCTTTTCCTTTGCATACTCCACAGCTTACATCAACTTCAAAAGAAGGTTCAGTAAATTCAAAGTGGTATGGTCTAATTCTTGAAACTCTTTCTTTTCCAAAATATGATTTGACGAAATAGTCCAGTACTCCTTTTAGGTTTACAATAGAAAGGTTGGTATCAACGGCAAGTCCTTCAAATTGGTGAAACATCGGAACATGGGAAACATCTGATTGTCTTCTATAACATTTTGCAATATTTAGCATTTTTATAGGGGGTTTATTTGCCGTCATTTCCCTAATTTGTCCGCTAGATGTATGAGGAGTTAAAACCATTGGTCCGTATTTTGGATGTGGTTTCTCATCAATAAAAAATGTTTCCCAGTCATCTCTTGCAGGATGATTAGGCGGAAAGTTTAATGCTTCAAATGCGTACCAATCCCACTCAACTTCAGGATACTTTACTTTTATAAATCCAATTTTTTCAAAAATCTCTGTGATCTCCTCAATTGCTTGGGTTACTAAATGCAGATGACCTAAGGGAGGTTTTATTCCCGGATTTGTTACATCAATTTTTTCCAAAAGATTTGTTTTCCGAACAGCAGAAAGAGATTTGGCTTTTTCCTCCAAAGCTTCTTCAATCGTTTGCTTTACCTCATTTGCTAATATCCCAAATGCGGGTCTTTTATCAAGGGTAAGTTTAGTAACCGTTTTAATTGCTAAAGTTAACTTTCCGCTTCTTCCGAGGAATTGCAGCTTAGTTTCCTCCAAAGATTTTAAATCCTCAGCTTCTAAAATAAATGATAAAGCGGCGTTTTTAATACCAATAAGTTCTTCTTCCATTAAATATAATTATAGCCTTGATACTTGTAAAAAACTAGTATAGTTTTGTTTAGCATCCTGCAAATTGTCTTCAATAATTTTAAGATTATAAATCTGCGCTAAGACTTTACTGCCAATAGTTGCAATATTTTTAGGAAGCTTTTTGTAAGAAAGATATTTTGCTACCATTGCGTGATCTATAAGTTCTCTATTACCCGAAATTTGCTTAAGGTTGGGGTATTTTTCTAGAAGAGTTTGTTTGCACTGTGCAAATACCTGAGGATGGGACATTATAGAATCTATTTCGCTTAAGCTAGTATCGTTTCTAATCATTAGCGCATGGGAAATTTTTATTGCAAACTGATCAACAATATTAAATTTATATTTTGCCATTGCAACTATACTTTCTTCTACAATTCCCCCAACAGCATTATGTATTGCAAGCTGTCCCCTATCGATTTCTCCTTTATGTAAAGCAGATAATACATTTTCTGATGTGTAAAGATATTTAATTTTATAATCTGTAATGTCAGATCGTTTTAGAAAATCGAATAAAGCTTCTTCGTTGAAACTTCCTTTACCTCCCTGAATACCATAAGTTATATGTTTTGGATTAATTTGTCTTGGTAATAATTTGTTATATAGTTTATCAAAAGAAATTCCAAGCCCCAGGCGCATTTGTTTTGTGTATGGATTATATTGTTGTAGATCATTAAATAATTGCCAGGAATCATTACATGTCTGTTGTCGTATCTCCAATAATTTTCTTGCTCCTAAAGAATCAATGTCTGTTTTTTCAAATTTAAATTCATCAAGAAGTCTTCCTATAAAATGCGTTAACCCTTGAGAGTTCGCAGCTATTTTGTCATGTTTTCTGGCAGACATTTCTACAACTGTTAATTTTTTGCTCACAAAATATTCTTTCCAAAATGTATAGTTTTTATCATCAGCTTTAAATCTGTCCATAATAATTACATGCCCTTTAAATCCGTCTTTAGTGCTATCTGGCCCAAACATAGGGTGAGTAAGGAGAGCCTGAATATTGGTATCTTTAAGATATTTTTCAAATACCCTCTGAGGATGCATTTTTACAGATAAGACATCTATAAGAAGATTATCTTTGGAAAAATATTTCTTGTGCTTCTTAATTACCTTTTCAAAACTTGAAATAGGCACGGCATAAAAAATTACATCACTCTTATAAACACTGCTTAAATTATTCTCAATGATTGTGTTTTTAGAAAGTTGTATTTTATTAGTGTTTATCTTGCTTTTGTTATATAGCACAATTTTAAAATCATCTTTTAAAAGGCGATATAGGGTTTTTCCAAATCTACCAAATCCGATAATACTTATCTGTTTCATGTTCTAAAAATAGTCATTAATATTATCAATATTTATGCAAATACTAATTCTGACAAATCTTTTACCATTTTTACCAAAAGCAGTGCCAGGTGTAAAAAGTATTTGTTTTTCCTCAAGAAGTTTTTTGGCAAATTCTTCTGAGTTTTTCTCTCTGCTTGGAATTTCTGCCCAAATATATAGTCCTGCCTTTGGCAATATAAACTTAAGCCCAAGTTTTTTTAAATGTTTTGCAATTATATTTCTTCTTTTTCTATAGCTTTCAAGCATTTCCTTATGCCATTCTTTATCAAAGTTGGTTAGGGCAAAAGCACCAAGTTTTTGAAGAGGAATAGAAAGGCCTGAATCCATTTGGGATTTTACCTTGGATAGCGCCTCGATAATATCTTTATTTCCAACGATCCATCCCATTCTAAAGCCTGCAAAAGAAAATGTTTTAGAAAAAGAACCAATTTCAACTGCAATATCTTTTGCATCTTCTATTCCCAAAATACTAGGCGCAATAAAGCTATCAAACGTTATTTCCGAATATGCATTATCGTAAACAATAAAAAGATTATTTTGCTTTGCAAATTGTACTATTGTCAATAACTCTTTTCTTGTCGCAATCTGCCCGGTTGGATTAGAAGGAAAATTAACCCATATAAATTTTGTTTTAGATGAAAGCTTTTCTTTTAATAAATCAAAATTAATTTTAAAATTATCCTCTTTTCTTAAAGAATAAGATATTGGCTTTGCTCCGATCATTAAGGCTGGATCTCTAAATGCAGGATATCCTGGGTCAGGTACAAGTACCTCATCCCCTATATCTAAAAGTGCAAGCGGCAAATGGCTAATTCCATCCTTTGCTCCTAAAAGAGGAAGAAGCTCATCTTTATTAATGGAAACATTAAATCTATTTTTATACCACCAAATTAGAGCATCAGAAAATTCTCTTATTGCACCATATCCAGGATAAAGATGGGCATCGTTCTCACTAATAAACTCAACAAGCTTATTTATATAAACACTACTTGGTTTTATATCAGGAGTTCCTGGTCCAAAATCTAACACTTTGCGTTTTGTCTTTTTCTCGATTTCTGCTTTTTTCTTAGAAAGACTTGCAAATATATATTCTGAAAATAAATCTAATCTTTTTGCCTGTTTTACTTTTTTCATAATTATTTTTCCTTACTTTCTATTGCCAGTGAGTGTTTGTGAATAAGTACGTAGAGGTTTTTAATAAATTCTTCAGAAAGGTTTAAGGATTTTGCAATCGATAGTCTTGATTCTAAAACTTCCTTCCATCTTTTACTGTCAAGCGGGTTGATATTATTTTCTTTTTTAACTTTTCCAATTTCGCGTACTAGATTTACCCTTTTTGCCATAATAGCTAAAAGTTCCCTATCAATTTCATCTATTTCTTGCCTGAATTTTTTTAACATAATCTTATCCATATTAATCCTTCCTTACTGCTCGGTCAAATTGTTCCCAGGTTAGCTGTTGTAGTTTATCTGTAATAGCTTCATCCGGGTTTGGGTGTACCTCTATCATTAAACCATCAAAATCTATTTCACCTATTCTAAAATTTTGAGCCTGTTCTATAATTTCCAAGACTCTATCTCTTGTTCCTCCCATGTGGGACGGGTCGATTAGCATTGGTAGTCCTGTTTCGACCTTTACTCGCATAGCCATTTCAAAATCCGGGTTGTTTCTAAATCCATTTGTCCCAGGTGAAAAACCTCTGTGGCATAAAATTATTTGGGACGGATCAGCTCCTCCGCTTACTACATGATCTATAATTCCTAACCAATGCGAAAGATCAGACCACGGCTGGTTTTTAATAAGAACTCTCGCACGTTTTTCTCCGCTTACAACTTCTCCAATATGTCGTTGAATTGGGTGGTTTTGATTTCTTGAACCAATCCAGACCAATACATCTCTTCCTAACACACCTGCGATTCTATCTATTACTTGTTGCGCATTGTTTTCATTTAGCACCTCGGTTGCAGGAACTAAACCAAGTTGCGCAACTTCCTCAAGCCATTCAATTCCTTGTTCCCCTACTCCTTCAAATCCTGGTTTAGTTCTGGGTTTCCACAAACTTGCTCTAACAATATCAATACCACGCTCTTTTGCCATATGAGCGGATTTTAAGACCTGATTGCGTGATTCGGCAGCGCATGATCCTGCAATTATCATTCTACCTCTTTCGATCATAATTATTATTTCCTTTCTAAAATTACATGTATCAAAATTTAGACAACAAAAAAACCTCCCGTTCGGGAGGTCGTAATTTAGCTTTTCAGCAATACTTTACCTCCCGGTTAGGGATGTAAAGTAAAAATAAAAAGCTGTCAATCTATTCATTTAATTTATTATAGCAATAATTTATTAATTATTCAATAGATAAAATTCTGTAGAATAATAGTCCATTTGGAGTTTGAATATCGACATCATCTCCCCTTCTTCTTCCCATTAGTGCAAAGCCAAGAGGAGATTTATTTGAAATTTTAGATTCAGTCGGGTTTGTTTCGTATTCGCCTACAATAAAAAATTCTTTTTGCGTTTCGTTTATAACCACTATAACTTTATGTCCGATTTGCACCATATCATTTCCAGTTGGTATAAATACCTTTGCAGATTTTATTAAATATTTTAAATTCCTCATTCTTCTATCTATATCAACTACTTCTTGTTTTGCAGCTTTATAAAGACCATTTTCCGATAAATCCCCCATGTCCCTAGCTCTTGATAGAGTTTTAACAGCTTCCGGTCTTTTTTGAATAAGATTTCCAAGCTCTTTTTTTAAATCTTCAAAACCTTGTTTTGTAAATGGAATTATATTCATTATTACTTACTCTGAGGTAATTATAGCAATTGTTTTATTTTACCGAAGATACTATTTTTTTGAAGGTTTCTGGGTCGTTTACTACTAAATCAGAAAGAATTTTTCTATCAAGCTCAATTTTATCTTTTTTAAGCTTATTCATTAAAACACTATATGAAAGTCCTTCTTTTTTTGCTGCTTCCCCAATTCTTATAATCCACAATGTTCTAATATCTCTTTTTCTAAGTTTTCTTCCATGAAATGCATAAGCTCCTGCATGAAGCAGTGCTTCGTGCTGCATTCTGACAAGTCTATTTTTAGTACCCCTGTAGCCTTTCGTAAGACTTGCAAGCTTGTTATGTTTTCTTTTGGATACAATTCCTCGTTTGACTCTCATAATTAGTTTTCTCCCAACATTTTTTTAATCTTTTTGGCAAACTTTCCTTTTAAAACTCCCGGCTCTTTTTGCCTTCTGATTCTTGATTTTGATTTATGAAGTTTCTTATGGCTTCCGTATTGATGGCTAAATAAAACCTTACCGGTCTTTGTAACCTTAAATCTTTTAGCCACTGATTTCTTGATTTTCAACTTTCTCATTTTGTTTTTTAGTTTGAGGTGAAACTAATATTATTAATTTTCTTCCCTCAAGCCTTCTTTCTCTGTCTACTTTAGAAATATCAGATAACATTTCCAAAGCCTTATCTAAAATTTGGTGTCCAAACTGCGGATGCGTAATCTGCCTTCCGCTGAAAAAGACAACAAGCCTTACTTTGTTTCCTGACGATAAAAAGTCTCTTGCCCTTTTTACCATGACCGACAAATCATTGTCACTCATAAAGGGTCCAAGTCTTACCTCTTTCGTATCGGAGACTCGGGTGCTTTTTCTTTCCTCTCTTTTTTTCTTTTCTTCCTGATACAAAAACTTTTTATAGTCTATTATTTTAGCAACTGCTGGAGTAGCTTTAGGCGCTATTTCTACAAGATCTAACATTTGCTTTTTTGCTAGATCCAGTGCTTCAAACTTTGATAATACTCCGATTTGCTTTCCTTCTGAGTCCAAAACTCTAAGAGAACTAGCAAAAATTCGCTCGTTAACCCGGTAAAATTTTTTGTCGTTTGCTTTAAATCTTTTTATCAATTTCTTCGTTTATCTTATTTAAAAATTCTGACACTTTCAGCACTCCAAGATCTTTACCTTCCCTTGTTCTAACAGAAATACTGTCAGATTCAACTTCTCTAGCTCCTATTATACCTAAAAATGGAACTTTTTGTAAAGTAGCTTCTCTTATTTTAGCTTGCAGCGTCTGGCTTTTTGTATCAGTCTCTACTCTTATTCCCAAATCTTTTAATTGTTTTTCTAAATTTAGCGCAAAATCCAATTGAGAATCAGTAATTGGAAGAAGGGCAACTTGTACCGGGGAAAGCCATAAAGGGAAAGCTCCTTGAAAATGTTCTGTTAAAATTCCGATATATCTTTCAAAGCTTCCTAAGATTGCTCTATGTATCATAACCGGTTTTTCAAATTTACCGTCATTTTTAACAAATTTTAAATCAAATGCCTCAGGCATATGGAAATCAAGCTGGACTGTTGCAAGCTGCCATTCTCTACTTAGGGAATCTTTAATATGAACGTCAATTTTTGGTCCGTAAAATGCTCCATCGGCAGGTTTAAGAGAATATTTTAGTTTTTTCTTTTTTAAAGCTTCTTCCAAGTCTTTTTCTGCTTTTTCCCAGTTTTCTACGGTTCCTGCATAAACTTGGGGCCTTGTTGCGAGTCTGAAATCAAATTCAAAGCCAAACTTTGAATAAAACTCTATCATCATGTCTAAGATACTGCTTACTTCATCAAAAATCTGATTTTCTGAAGAAAAAATATGCGCATCATCCATTGTTAACTGCCGTACTCTTAAAAGCCCGTTTACTTCCCCGCTCTTTTCTCTTCTATGAAGTTTTCCAATTTCAGAAAGTCTTAAAGGAAGTTCTTTATAACTTCTTGGTCTAAATCTATAGACCATGGTAGCTTCAGGGCAATTCATTGGTTTCAACGTGTAGAGTACTGGATGTTCGTCTTTTTCATCATCTGAAAGCGTTAGGTTATACATATTGTGTTCCCCAAACTTTGTCCAGTGTCCTGATTCTTTAAAAAGCTGAGACTTTACCATTATTGGAGTTGAAATTTCCTGATATCCTCCGTTTTGTGTTAACTCTCTAATGTATTTTTCAAGCTCTTTGAAGATTATCATTCCTTTTGGAAGCCAAAATGGCGCACCGGGTGCATAGTCATGGGAGAAAAATAATTCTAGTTCTTGTCCAATCTGTTTATGATCTTTTAAATGTTTTTCATCCATATATGGTATTATACCTAATCTAGCTTCTAAATTGAAGAAGGAGAAATAAAAAGATTTTTTTAAGTTTTTTAAGAGGATTTTTTTATTTTTATCATTTTTGTTAGATCCTGATGATTATTTATCATGTAATTGGCTAATAATAATTAAAAATTTCTTATTGTAGAATCGTTTGTTAATATGCTAAATTTATTAGGATTATAAATTTTTCCACAAAATTCTATATTAACTAAGCCACTCGTTCTTTCAGTGCATGATAGTACTTTTCTAAATAATTTTGCGCTTTGACCCAGTGGATTTCCCCCGTTCCAGCCTCTGCCATGTTTCTTTCAACCGTCGCCAGAACCCTTAAGTGAGCCGTTTTGGCCGCCTGAAAAAGAGAAATTCTGTAAACTTCGGCATAAAGCTCCTTTGCAGTTTTTTCTGCTTCAAAAGTATCCGAGATGTCACTTTTGCCGTTTAGCTCTTTATTCATTTTAATCTCGAGTGAGGCTACAATTTTTGGTTCAAAAGCGAGTTTAAGTTCACCTTTAATTAATTGATAAAATTTCTTCATTTTATGTGTTGCTTTATCTAGCTTTTCAGCTTTTTCTTCAACTAATGCTTCCAATAGTAGTTTAGCCGCATCTGTTGCTAAATCTTTGGAAAGCCCAAACTGTTCTTTTAAATGATTTATGGCATATTCTTTAAATCTAACTCCTTCGGGAATATTTCTTAGTCTCCACCAGGAAAGCTCAAGTTTTGCAGTAACTTGGGGATTAAAAGTTAAGTGTTCTACTGCATCATTTCCTCCAAATCTACGGCGACGCCTTGAATAGTCCAAAATAACCAATCTCAACTTTTCTGGAGTAAAATCTGGAAGATGATCAAGTTCCCAAGAGAACTCAGCATAATGAGCCTGCCAGAGCATAAAACCGCTTGTTCTTTGTTCTCCTGAGGTACGTATAAATAAATCAACATAAGGGTAAGGCTGATCTTCGGTATCAAGATATGAAGCAAAAAGTTTTTCATCAACTTTCTCGGCAGGGATTTTGTCTATAATTATTTTCTTTGTAGCCCTGACTATTTCATCGTGACCACCATAATCCAAAGCTAAATTAAGGATATTTTCTGAATATTTCTTGGTTTCATCCTCCATTTCTTGGATCATCAATCTAATATCTTTCGGAAATCTATCCTTCCTTCCAATATGAACAAGTCTTAATTTTTCTTCATGGGCTTCTTTCTTAAATTTATTCAAACCAATCTTAAGAAGTCGAAATATCTCGTCTATCTCTTTTTGAGGCCTTTCCCAATTCTCAGTAGAAAATGCCCAAATGGTAAAGGTGTGAACACCAAAATCTCGTGCAGCCTTGGCTAGTTTCCTGACAGCTTGGTAGCCCGCAGCGTGGCCTTCCCAAGGATTAAGCCCGCGAGCATGAGCCCAGCGGCGATTACCGTCAAGAACTATGGCAATGTGATTTGGAACAGTTACGCCTTTCGGAAGTGTTATTTTTTCAGACATAATTAGAAAATCATACTTATAGCGCTCGAGTAAATTTCAACAAATAATATCCTAAAGCTCCGTTATTGAACCCCGCACTCATAAATGGCTCTGTTCCAGATTGGATAATTGACCTTTCCCGCAACTTCCAATATGCGGCCGTTTGTGGGCGTAAATCGGTCTTATTTTCCAACGCCCAACCATTATTTAGCGCAGACTCTTCATATTCCGAGACAAAATGAATGTTGGTGACATATGCATCATTGACTTTTTTTACTATTTCCTCATCCAGCATGGCTTCTCCTTTAGTCCAAGTAATAATTAAAAGCGGAGCATGTGGTTTTGTCACACGACGGAACTCTTTGAACATCTTTGACAAATCATCAACGTGCTCTGTACTTTCACAAGCCCAAATAAAATTAAAGAACTCATTTCCAAATCTGGTATTACACATATCTCCTATTTCAAAAGATATTTTATCCTGAAGATCCATCTTCTTTACTAAATCTGAAGCAAAATCAACTTGATACGAAGAAAGGTTCAATCCCAGTACAGAACAGTCAAAGCGCTTATTAATTAAAATCGCAGATCCACCCCGACCAAATCCTGCATCTAATCCTATCATCGAGCCATCAACTTTACCCAGATAGTTTATTCCTAGTCTTGTTAGATCTGTCTCTTGTTTATGTAAAAGCTTCAAAAGCTCTTCTGGTGTTAAATCATCCGGGAAAGCCGCATTAGGGTCACAGATACCATTATGATGATGTACTAATTGATCTGGATTTGAAAGTACTAGATTCAAATCCTCCTTTTTATCATCATACAGTTTAGCAATTGCGTCATTCTTTTTTTTTGACATAAGTATGTTAGTATAACACGAGCTTCAGTTTTTAGTAAAAAATAATTCTAACTACTGCCCAATTTGTTTGTGGTCTTTTGAATCAACCATAAGGGTATTTTACCAAGTTGTGCTTTAAATGTACAGTTATCTTACCAAATCAGGTCTTTTGTCTATTATAAAGTTTATAATATCTGCTATGAAATTTCCGACAAAGGGAACTAAATTAATGTTTCTTAAAATTAACCCAAGGATTGCAACTATAATCGCAAGTCCGATTGTTGCTCCAACTGCCCAGGCGATACCGCCGATAAAATTATTAATTATGATTTCTTTTTTATTTTTATGTAGGCTTTCGTGCTGCTCCATAAATTAAGCATAGAAGCTTTCATAAACTATTGTCAAGTAATTTGTACAATTGCGTAAATTGGTTTTCCTGGAAGTCTCTTTCTAAAACCTGCCCTAGCATTAAGACGCGGAAAATTTATCCAAGAGTCCATCCAGCCCCTTTCAGTTAAACAGAGATAATGTCCTACCGGATATTTTTTGTTTTTCTTTATATGAACAATAGTATTATGTGGGAAATTATATTTTTTCATTCTGCCGATATATTTAAAACGAAATTTATATCCTGCTTTTCCCAGGGCATTTACAATTTCAGAACATAAGAAACCTCTAAATTTTGCGTTTTCATTTCCCTTATCAAAATACCTTAGAGCATTTTGGTAATTCGTATGCAATATAAAAGCAGCGCACGAAATTGCGCATCCGCTGAAATGTTCCTGCTTAATAGCTTTCATGAGACTATTGTAGAATTTATATTTTTATTAACAAGTGGTAATTAGAGGCCAAGATCTGGTGCAATTTTTTGCATAGAAGTTAGGGCAATACTTACAAATTCATTTAAGGGAATATTTAATTTCTCTTCACACATTTTTATCTGTTCCCTACTTGCTCCTTTGGCAAATGATTTTTCTTTGAAGCGATTTAAAACAAAATCTGGTGTTACCAAAGCGAGTTTTTTATCAGGAGAAATTAACGTTGAGGCAATAATAAGACCTGTTAGCTCGTCACAACAGCTAATGCTCCAGTCCATCAAAGAGCTTGGCATTACCTTTGTATATTTATAATTGTGAGCCATGATTGCATGGATTAAGCTTGGGTCAAGTTTTCCGTTTAATTTTTCACCAGAAACCATACCATGTTTTTCAGGGTGGTCTTTGCAAAGTTCATAGTCTAGGTCGTGAAGAAGTCCTACCATTCCCCAATCTTCTATTCCTTCTGTATTTGGATCTTGGTTAAGTCTTAGGTATAAAGCCTTCATTACAGCTTCAGTTGCAAGCATGTGTTTTATGAGGTTTTGATTTTTAACGTTTTCGGATAAGAGCTTAAGCGCTTCTTCTCTTGTCATTTTTTTATTGTAACAAAAAGTAGTGGGCCCGAGAAGAGTCGAACTTCTGACCTTTGCAATGTCAATGCAACGCTCTAACCAACTGAGCTATGCGCCCAAAACTGCTTCTCATTGTAACAAAACGAGCATTCGAAAACAATGCGTCGTGATTTATTTTGATTTTAGAAAGATCCAGTTGACAAAATAGTAATGTAAACTGTAAAGTGTATAAACGATGAAAAAAGCAGCCTCAAAAGCAAAAGACGAAAGTCTTGTCACCATTCTTAAGAAACTAACCAATCGGATCGAAGAAGCTACCGTGGATATACACACGATAAAAAGCGACCTCAAATTCGCTAGTCTTCGATTGGGTAGGGTTGAACATAATACAGATATCATGAAGGTCGATATTGAGGACATAAAGGCAGAGATGGGAAATATAAGTACCGAGCTACATGAAACAGACGATCGGCTGTTCAAAA
>CAYWPH010000013.1:0-20830 GCA_964460145.1 uncultured Gammaproteobacteria bacterium
CAAAACACCTAGGAAAGAGACCGTAAATAAATCAAGCATTTTACCAATTGGCAGTTTTTTTGCCCTAAAGTAAAAGCTCAAAAAAAGAGGAGTTGCAAAAATTGCTCCGATTAGCGAAAGTCCTGGCAAATATGGGTAGGCAGCAAAGCTTATGGCATTTAAAAACTTTGGAAGCGGATTAAAGAGTACATAGAAAAATCTTGAGAAAAAGAGAAAGACAAAACCAGCCAGAAATGCCATGTTAAATATTCTTTCCATTGATATGTCTTTTCTTGTTATGACAAAATCTTCATGAGAAAAATAGTAAAGGTTATATAAAAATATTAAAAAGCAAATAATTTGTATAAAGAGTAATGTATACATATTAGTTTTTGTCTGTTATAAAAACTCTAACTGCCGCAATTATTAAAACAATAATTCCAATGCCTGTTATAACTGCTTTTACTCCGATTACATCCGCAAGTCCCCCGACCGCAACAACTGGAACAAACGAAATTACTCCAACTAAAGAATTTAAAAGTCCATAAATCTTTCCCCTACTCTCATCGCTGGTCTCTTCTTGTAAAATTGTATTTGCAGGAATAAAAACAAAAGCTGTAGCAAATCCAATTACAAAAGCGAGCACTATCATTATATGTAAAATATTAATTTGTAAAAACAAAGGAAGATAAAAATTAATAAATTGAACAAACTCCCTTGATTCTAATTTTGCTCCATATGGCAAAAGTAAAATAGCAATTCCTAAAAGAATAAGCCCTATTTTTGTCAGATAAGATTTTGAAATTTTGTGCAGAAAACTTCCTAGGATTAGTGCCCCCAAAGTAAGACCAATAACAGCAGGTGTAACAAACAATAAAGGAAAACTTTCAACCTTTATTCTTAAAACGCCTTGGGCATATCCAGGGCCGATTACAGCAAGGACAAAGATTAAAACTTGGGCAAGAGTTAAAGAAAAAAGCGCGTGGTATAAACTTTTTGTTTTAGAGATTAAAGTAATTAATGTTTTTATTTCTTGAGAAAAACTAAGAGTTAAAGTTTCGTTATTTAGAGCGGGCCCTATTTCTTTCTTTTTCTTTACTTTAATAATCGATGCAAAAAATGCCGCAATCAGAAAAAAGACTGTAATAAAAACAAAAACGTTTTGCTTTCCCAATAAAAACAGGATTGGGCCAGAAAGCGCATATGCTAAAAATATTGAAGAATACATGACCATTCCAAAAATTGCATTTGCTGAAAGAAGGTATTTTCTGTCAACCAGTACCGGAATCATTGGGGTTTCGGCGGGAATAAAAAATTGAGTAAGTATCGAGACTCCAAACGTTACAGCATAGATTATAAAAATATCTCCTGACAAAAAAAAGAGCGGTACTACCATTAACGCTCTTAATAAATTAGTTAGAAACAAAACATTTTTTTTATTCCATCTATCAACCAGTACTCCCGCAAGTATTCCAAAAATAATTGTCGGAAATGTAAAAGCAATAACAACTCCAGATACTGCAGCATTTGATCTTGCTATCGCAAATACAACAATAAGAAGAATAAAATTAAAGATATTCATGGAAAATTGTGAGAAGAATTCGGAAAGGATAAGATATAGAAATGGCCTTATCTGAAGAGTTTTTAAAATGTGATTTTCGCTCATATTATTGAGCTTTCTCGCTGTAAGCTCCTGTTCTTGTGTCTACTTTTACTTTATCTCCTATTTTTATAAACAACGGAACTTTTACGATTTGCCCATTTTCTAGTGTAGCATCTTTAAAGACATTTGTGGCGCTGTTTCCTTTAGCTCCCGGCGCTGTCTCAGAAACTGTAAATATCATTTTTGGAGGAAGGTTGATTGATAAAGCCTCTTCACCTAGGAAACTAATATTACAACTCTCCCCTTCTTTAAGATAGAAAACATCATTTCCTAAAGTTTCTAAGGGAATACTTATCTGCTCAAAAGTTGTAGGATTCATAAAATATACGTTTTCGCTGTCTCTATATAAATACTGGAGGTCTCTTTTGAAAACCTGGACGTCATTTACCCTTGCTCCGTTTATAAAGCTTTTTTCAGTAGTAGAGCCGCTTCTGACATTTTTTACTTTAACTCTAATGTTTGCACTTCCCCTCCCCATCTTAATATGTTCATAAGAAAGCACTTGTAAAAGATTTCCATTTTCTTCAAAAATTGTACCAGCCCTTAGCTCCGTTACTGAAATCATTTCTTTCTCCTTACACGAATAAGTCCTGAACAAGGAATAACTTCTATCCCCTGTTTCTCCAATTCATCTAAGAAAAGATTTGCACCGATTGAATCGGCTGCTATATGTCCGCAGTCAATTACATTAATGTGAAGTTTCCTTAACTCAACAAGTACTTCTTCAGAAACGTGCATTTCAACTAATGTGCCGACGCCTGCTTTTGCAAGTTCTGCGTAAAGTTCTTTTGAAGGAGATGTACCGCCTGTAAAACCAACTGCAATTTTTCCGGCTCTACCGCTTTCTGACCCTGCTGCGATAAACGGACCTGCTTTTCCCTTTGTGCTTTCAATAAACTCAGGAATTTCATTTATATAATCTAAGACTTCACCAACGCTTTGGAAATTTTTCTTAGCAAGGTAATCCTGCATAAACTTATTTCCCATGTTATCCCATACAGTATGCAAAGCCAGAAGAGGTATTTTTAAAAGTCTTGCACTGTCAACTGCCTGATTGTGATTTAAGGGAGAAAGTTTTCTCTGAACTGCCCCTTTTCTCTCCTGCATTAAGGAATGGGAAACATTTACGGGAACGCCAGCGGATGCAAACATTTCAATCTGAAGATCCATTACTTCATATAATCCTGCCAGTGCATGGCCTGATGGATGGTGTGAAATAACGAGATCAATTTTTTCCCCTCGTTGATTAAGCCTGTCTGCAAGTAGTATTTCAGAAGCATCCCCGTCAATTCCTGCTAGTATTTTTTTTACATTTAACTTTGGATCACCAAATAAAATTCTGGAGTCTGAATATGGATTGCTTAAAGACTCTTTATCAAAATATTTTTTCTTTTTGTCAGGCATTTGTCCATAGTCTTTTTTAAGCCTATCCATAAAAGCTTTTACTTTTTTTTCTCCCCTTGGATCGGCTTTTGTGGCCATAGAAATACCTAAATCGTAAATTTGTTGAAGTGTCATAAATGAAAGTATATAATATATACGCACAAAAATCAAAGATTTTGTGCTTTAAGGGCGAGTGGTGGAATGGTAGACACGCACGCCTCAAGAGCGTGTGATCGTAAGATCATGAGAGTTCGAATCTCTCTTCGCCCACCAGGATTAAACTAACTTAATGAATATAACCTACTTTCAAAAGCGAATTGTTTGGCAAGGCGATATAAAGATTCTTCTCTTAAAAATTTGCAAGGATTATAAAATAGGGAGTTATTCAGAACACGAGATTATCTTGGTTGGCTACGAGGATTTCAATCTTATCTTAATGACAGAACAGGAAAAATATTTTGTAAAAATATTCGCAAATTTCCGAGACTTAGAAAATTGCCAAAGATATGTCGAGATAATGACAAAAGTAATTGAGGCGGGCGTAAAACACCCTGCTTTGTATAAATCGCCGCAGGGTAATTTATACAAGACCGAAATTGATGGCGTTTCTATTCACCTGTGTGTCATGCAATACATTAATGGCAAGAGTTTTTACGACCTCAATAAAAAGACAAGACTAACTGACGTTTCATTTTTTGCTGAGCAAGCGGCACTCATCAATCAGATTAACTTAAAACCAGCAAAAGTTTATGACACATGGGCTATCGTTAATTTTTTGGAAGAATTTACAAAGAAAAAGCAGTATCTCGATCTGGAGAGCAAGAGACTCATTGAGCCACTTTCTAAAAAATTTAATTCCCTTGATATCGCAAATTTACCGCATTGCTTCGTACATGGTGACATCATCAAAACGAACGTTTTGAGTAATAGTACGGGAAATTTGTATATTCTAGATTTTTCGGTCGCAAACTATTATCCCCGAATCCAAGAATTAGCCGTGCTTTTTTGTAATGTGCTTTTTGATGAAGATAATCTAAATTCGTTCACTGACTTTTACAATCTTTCTTTGGCACAATATCAAAAGCATATTCTTCTAACTCCCGCCGAAATAGCCGCAATGCCAATATATGTTCAAGCCGCGCATGCAATGCATATTATTTGCCCAACTTACGAAAAAATCGTGAGTGGCAACAATACTCCCGAAAACGACTACTGGCTGAAGCTCGGAAAAATTGGCTTGCGATATACGAGCAAGTTGTGGCAAACTGAATAGGATCACCACCAAAAATTCGCCAGCCTAAGTGAGGCGTTACGGGAAGGAATCAGCTCCCAGCAAATTAAATCAAACTCCCCTACCAACTACCCAAAAAAAATTAAACTAACAATTTTCAGGCTGTTAGTTTAATTTAAGATTATAATCTAGTACTAGATTATTAAACCGCAGGTGCTCCATTTTGATCTCCTCCTTGTGGAGGTGTCCATTGCCCAGGATTTGGGTTTGTAACCGGCTGTTCTGGCGCTGGTACTGGTTCTCCTGCTCCCGGAGCCTGAGGCTCTGGTGCTGGAGGTACTGCTGGTGTTTCATCTACTACTGGAACATTTACATCAACAGGTGTTTGTACCGGTGGTACAACAGGTTGACCTACTCCTGGCATATTTGGGTTTGTTGGTTCCATTATCTATTCACCTCCTTCTCTTTTTTTATCCATACTATAAAATCTTATCCTATCTCCTTTGAAAAGTAAATCCACTTCTCCCATTGGTCCGTTTCTGTGTTTTGCAATTAATAGCTTTGTTGGAATTACGTTTCCAACTACCTCCGCATCAATTCTGTATAAAAACATTACAACGTCTGCATCCTGTTCTATTGCTCCACTTTCTCTTAAATCAGCTAGCTGGGGTTTTCTTTCACCTCTGTGTTCAACTGCACGGGATAACTGAGAAACTGCCAGAACCGGAATTTTTAATTCTCTTGCAAGATTTTTCAGCCCTTGGGAAACAATTGATACTTCCTGAACTCTGTTATCATATCTTCTTCCGGGATCTGCAAGCTGAAGATAATCTATGATTAATAGTTTAATTCCCTGCTCTAATTGCAACCTTCTTGCCTTTGTTCTCATTTCAGAAATTGAAATTCCGGGAGTATCGTCGATAAAAATTGGAGCATCCGCCAATTCTCCCATGGCAGTTGACAATTTTGTAAAATCAGCTTCAACTAATTTTCCAGTTTTTAGTCTCCACGCGTCAACGTCTGCTTGACCAACTAAAAGCCTGTCGACTAATTCTTCCTGGCTCATTTCAAGTGAGAAAATGCCTACAGGAATTTTTTGACTTACTGCTACGTTTTGTGCAATGTTTACAACCATTGCTGTTTTTCCCTGACCGGGACGGGCCGCCAAAATCAAAAGGTTTGACTGCTGCATTCCTGATAAAATATTATCCAAATCGGCAAAGCCGGTTTGAATTCCTCGAAAACCCGATCCTTTTTTATGAAGTTCATCAATTCGATCAAAGCTTTGGGCAAGACTATCTTTAATAGGCAAAAATCCTTTTATATTATGCCCCTGTGATATTGCAAAAATAGATCTTTCTGCTTTATCTAAAAGTTCATCTACTTGTGATTGCTCCATAAAGGCATCATGGGCAATTTGGGTTCCTGCACTAATTAAATTTCTTTTAACAGAAGCTTCCTTTATAATCCTCGCATATTCTTCAATATTTGCGGCTGTTGGAACAACATTTACAAGTTCTGAAATATATGAAGATTCAACTTTGTCACCGCTTTTTATTTTCTTTAATTTTTGGGCAAGTGTTAGAATATCTATCGGCTTTCTTTCTTCATACAAAGAAAGCATCGCATCATAGATTATCCCGTTTAAGTCACTGTAAAAATCCTCCGGGTGAACTATTTCAGAGACGAGACCAATAGCATCTTTATCAATTAAAATTGCTCCCA
Organism: uncultured Gammaproteobacteria bacterium; assembly: GCA_964460145.1. Classification (GTDB taxonomy): domain Bacteria; phylum Patescibacteriota; class Microgenomatia; order Levybacterales; family UBA12049; genus JACQHJ01. Next base: position 5,982 of record CAYWPH010000013.1, read on the forward strand.
GTACGCTTTGCTCTGCTTCCTCATTATGTGGAGGGGTTTTGGGATTTACCATATTTGTATAAAGAACTTTAATTCAAAAATAGAGAATTTACAAGATGTAAAATCAGCTCAAAAGGTAAATTTCCATCTCTTCCAAAAGACTACTTTCGGAAAAACTAACCTTTGAAGATTTTGTAGGGTTTTGGCTTCCTAGGGTTTTTGCTCCCTCTATTGCCTTTTCTCCATATAAGACAATTACTCTTGGCTCCATTGATGTTATTACATTTTCAGGAATATGTGAGTCAGCATTAACAATCACAACGCCATAATCTTGCAGTTTATCTGATGGTGTGTTGGAGAGTGCACTTGCTTTTGCCAGCAAGATTTCTGTTGAATCACTAGAAAAAGAAAATATTAATTCCCCGTTTGATCTAAAGGAAGATATTTTTAAGCCTGATACCTCATACTCCCCGCTTTCGTTTATTACTACTCTTACTTCATTTACACGGGAAGCATCAAAATCTTTTTGGGTAGCAATAATTGCATCCGCTTCTGTCTTTGCTATTTCTTTTTTGGGATCTATGATAAGTATGGTTTTTTTTATTTTAATTTTTAAACTGTTTGGGCCAAGTAATGCAACATCCATTTCCAAATCATCCTAACACATTCTGATTATCTTGACAACTCAATTCTTTTTTCGTATTATAGGTTACCGTATGAAACAAGAAAGAGTTGTACTTTCGTTTATCATGGTTTTGATTGGTTTGGTAGTTGCTGGTGCAGCATTTTTTTTCTACCAATCAACAAAACAAAACCCATCAGAAAATCAGCAAGTTGAAATTAACATTTCCCCAACCCCAGTACTTGCTTCAGGTTTTTTTCTAAAAGTAAACAGCCCAAAAGATGAATCTTTGGCTGATAAAAAGACTATTACTGTTTCCGGAAAGACAACTTTTGATGCAACTGTTGTTATACTTACCACTTCAACACATGAAGTAGTAAAACCTTCAGGACAAGGAGATTTTACAACTAATATAACAATTGACGATGGCCCAAATTATATTAAAATCCAGGCTATTGCACCAAATGGCGAGATACAAACTGTTGAACGAGTAGTTTCTTATACTACTGAGGACTTTTAGTTTATGAAAAAAATAATTATTTTTACTATTGTTTTGTTTTTAATCTTACAAGCTAGTGATAGTTCCTTTGCGCAAAAAACAACAAAAACTCCAACGCCAACTCCAATTGATTTATCAGATCAAATTGATGATTTGAAAAACAAGATCGCATCTAAAGTAGCGCAGCTAAATCTAGTTGAAAAACGTGGAATATACGGCACTGTAACTGATGTTTCAGATACCCAAGTTACATTAAAAACTGTTAGTCAAAATACGAGGTTTGTAGACGTAGACGAACTTACTAAATTTTCTTCCGACTCAAATGATTCTTTTGGTATTTCAGACATCGCAAAAGGAATGAGTTTAGGCGTAATAGGTCTTTATAACAAACAATCCCAAAGACTTCAGGCAAGAGTTGTTGAACAAGAAGAACCACTTCCCAACTTTATCTATGGAGCTGTATTTTCAATTGATTTAAAAGACTTTACAGTAACAGTTGCAAAGGAAAATGGAGCTAAAAATATAATCGACATTGAAAGTATTACCAAAACCTATTCATTTACAGATGGTAAACTTGTAAAAGCAGGTTTTTCAAAGATAAAAGAAACAATGCCAATAATTGTAATAGGATTCCCACAAAAGGAGGATAAAAATAAAACTCTCGGGTCAAGAATATTTTTATTCCCCGAAATTACCGCTAGCGCCAATATAAACTTAAATCTAAATCAACCTACAGTTGTTCCGTCAACAGGCAGCGGAAGAAAACTTGTCCCAATTACACGCTAAGTTTTTCCATGAATAAAAAAAGATTTACCAAGGTAAGGAAAATTTTAGAAGAAAAGCAGGTTGATGCACTCCTTATCTCATCTATTCCAAACATAATTTATCTAAGCGGATTTTCCGGATTTTCCAAAGAAGAACGAGAAGGATTTTTGCTTATTACTAAAAATCATAATTTTGTTATAACAGACGGCCGCTACAGAAGTGCCGTGAAACTCGGATTAAAAGATTTTAATTTTGTTGAAATAGAACAGGGACAATCTTTAACCGAAACAATTTCAATTGTTGCTAGGAAAAATAAGATAGCAAGATTGGGAATTGAAAAGAACAACATAACTGTTTTTGAATTTGAAATTCTTTCCAAAACTTTTAAAAAAATTAAGAACTTTAGCCTTTCCTCATTAAGAGAAATAAAAAACGAAGAAGAAATTTTATTGATACAAAAAGCTTGTAGCCTTGCAGATAAAGCATTTGATTATATTCTTGGAAAAATAAAAGAAGGTATATCTGAAACAGAGTTGAAATTCGAAATTGAGTTTTTTATTAAAAGGAGTGCTGATATTTCTTTCTCGACCATTGTTGCTTTTGGAGAGAACTGCGCTTTACCCCATCACCAATCCACCAATAAAAAGCTTAAGAAAAATCAAATTGTTTTACTTGACTTCGGAGTAAAAATAGATAACTACTGCTCTGACATGACTCGGACCATATTTTTTGGTAAAGCAACAACAGAATTTAAAAAAATGTATCAAGCTGTTTTAGAAGCACAAAAACAAGCAATTGATTTTTTAATTAGAAATTCAAACAAAGATATTAAAGCCTCAACAGTAGATAAAATTGCAAGAGATTACATAGTTTCAAGAGGATTTCCCGCTATTCCCCATTCTTTAGGCCATGGAATAGGACTGGAAGTACATGAAGATCCCAAACTTTCACCTAATTCAAAATCTAAGCTTTCCTTGGGAAATATATTTTCTGTTGAACCCGGAATTTATATTCCAAATTTTGGCGGAGTTAGAATAGAAGACCTTGTATTACTTACCAAAAAAGGTCCTCTATTGCTTTCTAATGCAAATCGAGAAATAATAGAAGTATAATGCTCGATGAATTTAAAAAGCAATATGCCTCTATTAAGATCCTCATATTTCTTTTAATAGTTGCCGTTTCTATTTATCTTTTCCAAATCTTCTGGCAGGTTCTTTCAATTTTTTCAGATATTTTGGTAATGCTCATACTTGCTTGGCTTTTGAGTTTTGTTTTAGAACCACTTGTAAACTTAATTTCAAGGATTACAAAACTCTCAAAACTATTTAGTGCCTTAATAGTTTATGCTTTTTTTGGGGTATTAATTGCTGCTGGTATTTTCCTTTTTATTCCAATCGTAGCCCTGCAGTTTCAATCACTTTCAAAAGTAATACCGGGATTTTTAGAACAGTACCCTGGTCTTATTCAGACATGGAACAATTCAATTACAAAATCTATTGACATTCTTATAACCTTTCTCCCCTCTTTGGCTACAATTATCGTTGATACAATTTTAATGTTAATTCTGTCCTTTTACTTAATAGTAGATAAGGAAAGAATAAATAATGAGATATATAACCTACTTCCAAAATCCTGGCATAAAAATTTTAAATTTATCCAAAGTGTAGTCGATACAACTTTTTCCTCTTTTTTAAGAATTCAAATAATCTTTGGGGTAATCGCTTGGATTTCCACCTGGATTGTATTAACGCTTTGGGGAGTTGATTTTGCAGCATCGGCTTCACTGCTTGCCGGACTTTTAACCATAATTCCAGTTCTTGGACAATTCATCGGAGCTGTTCCTTCTGCTTTTGTAGTTTTGGTAACAAGACCAGAGGCTCCGCTTGAAGCTGTACTAGTTTTTGCAATTTTGGTTGGCATTCAGCAGATTGCTTTTAATGTAATAGGACCAAAACTTATGGGAAACGCATTTAAACTACACCCTATTATTGTCTTTCTATCCATCATCATTGGCTTTAAAATTGCTGGAGCAATAGGAGCAGTGTTTGTAGTTCCGATACTTGCAATATTTGTAATTGTAATAAAGCAATTGGGACACTACTTTATTAATCCCCCAGAATCTTTAGAAAAAGAATAATTTGACAAAAAACGTAGTATTCTATATAATTACAGGAGTTTAATACCAAAAGCGTTAAGTGGAGTCACGATCCACGAGCTGAAGGCCAAAATGTCTTACGGAAGTTGAACCGTTAAATACAACAGTCGATGTCAGCTTTGCGGAGTCGGCCTGAGAGCTTTAAAGGAAAATACTTTAAAGAATTAAGGATGGGACCGCGGGAGGTCTTTTTTTATTGCCTCTCGTTCCTTATATTTCACCTAATTTTTAGGTGGAGTGTAATGAACGGGAGGTTTTTTGTTGAGAAAAATATGGTGGCTGTAGTTCAAAAGTAGAACGCCTGTCTGTGGTACAGGAGGTAGCGAGAGCATTACTCGTCAGCCACCCCAAAGAAAGGACATTATATGGCAAATTTAAATAATAAAAATCTAAAACTAGCAATACAAAAAGAAGGACGTTTGACGGATGAAACGCTTGAGTTTTTGCGTAAATCTGGCCTTGAGTTTGAAAGCTATAAACAAAGGCTTTTCTCCTCATGCAGAAATTTTCCATTGGAGATCTTGTATGTACGGGATGATGATATTCCCGACTATGTTGCATCTGGAACTGTTGATCTTGGAATTCTTGGACAAAATATATTGAATGAAGAAAGGCCGAAAGTTAAGAAGTTACTTAACCTAAGATACGGGTTCTGTTCTCTTATTATCGCAGTTCCCAAAGAATCAGAGATTAAAGACATAAAAGGACTCAGGGGTAAAACAATTGCTACCTCTTATCCTAAATCAACAAAGAAATTCTTTCAAAAAAACAATATCCCGGTGGAAATAGTAAGTATTAGCGGATCAGTAGAAATTACTCCTGCACTGGGTGTAGCACAAGCAATAGTTGATCTTACTTCAACCGGTAGTACCTTAGCTTTGCATGACTTAAGAGCTTTGACAAAAGTATATGACTCAGAAGCTGTATTAATTGCTAACGAGCAGACCTTATTAGATGGTAAGAAGGATTTACTCGAAAAACTCATAACTCGCTTCAAGGGAATCCTCTCAGCAAGAAATTATAAGTATGTGATGATGAATGCTCCGGAAGATGTGCTTCCGAAACTCAAAAAAATTACTCCCGGTTTGAAATCACCTACTATTTCTCCTCTGGCAAAAGAGGGATGGATTTCAGTACAGACAGTCATTAAAGAAGATGTGTTTTGGGAAACAATTGAAAGATTAAAGCAAGTTGGAGCATCGGGAATTATCGTTTTACCAATTGAGAAGATGATTAATTAAGGAGGACTTATGAAAGTTATAAAACTAAAAGATTTATCGCAAAAAGATTACCAAAGAATAGTTAAGCGCTCTAGCGGCAAAAATCCTGAGATTATGCCTAAAGTCCGAAAGACAATGGAAGGTGTAAGAAAGTATGGAGATAAAGTACTTATTGCAGACTATAAGAAAAGATTTGGAGAAGAAAACTATAAATCTCTTTTAGTATCTAAAGAAGAGATAAGGAAAGCGTATAGAAAAGTAAGTAAAGAATTTATCGTAGGAATAAAGCAGATGATAAAAAATATAACTGCTGTACACATTGCACAACTACCTCAAAAGAAAGATAAGGTAGTTAATTCTGAAAAGGGAATATCTGTTTGGAGAGAGTGGCGACCAGTAGAAAAAGTTGGATTATATATTCCTGGGGGCAAAGCTATTTATCCTTCTTCTGTTTTGATGAGTGCAATTCCAGCACAAATAGCAGGGTGTAAAGAAATAATTATGTGTTCCCCTGCAAGAGGAAATGGTCAGATCCCAGCTCCAACACTTGTAGCAGCAGATATGATCGGTTTAACAAAGATTTATAAAACAGGTGGAGCACAAGCTATTGCAGCAATGACGTATGGTACAGAAACTATTCCTAATGTTTATAAGCTTTTTGGAGCTGGTAATTCTTATGTTACGGCAGCAAAGATGTTAGCTCTTGAAACTATCAGCATAGATATGCCGGCAGGACCTTCAGAAGTATTTATAATTACTGATGAAACGGCAAATCCTGCTTACATTGCTGCTGATCTATTGGCTGATGGTGAACACGGTGAAGATTCCGCTTGTGTGTTAATTACAACATCAGAGCGGATTGCTGAACTAACTATAAGAGAAATTAAAAAGCAATTGCCAAAACTTTCAACTAAAGCACGAGCAAGAGAATCTATCAGAAGATACGGTTTATTCGCTGTTGTTAATTCGCTAGATGAGGCAATAGAGTTTACCAATGAATATGCTCCAGAGCATTTAGAGATTATGACGAAAAATCCAGAATTATTAGTTAAGAAAATTACTAACGCTGGTTCGGTATTCTTAGGGGATTGGACTTCAAAAGCAACAGGCGATTATGCAACAGGAGCAAACCACGTTTTACCAACAGGTGGTATGGCCAAGATGTATCCACCTTTGGGAGTTGATGCTTATGGAAAATGGATGCAAGTACAGAAATGTACCAGAGAAGGATTACGCAAAATAAAGGATGCTATTGAGACAGTTGCAACTGTGGAACAATTACCTGCCCACAAGAACTCAGCATCTATTAGATTTGCGAAGGAATAATATGAAACTTTCTATTGATTTTAGAAAAAATGATGGCTTAGTACCCGTGATAGTTCAAGATTATAAGACTGGAGAAGTTTTCATGCTTGGACATATGAATGAAGAAGCCTTACAAAAAACACTTGAGTCAGGCTGGGTTTATTTTTGGAGCAGAAGTAGAGATAAGCTTTGGCTAAAGGGCGAAGAATCAGAGAATAAACTCAAAGTTAAAGAAATATATTCAGATTGTGATTGTGACTGCTTACTTATTAAAGCAGAATTAATCGGGAGTAACGTCTGTCACACAGGCAATATAGTCTGTTTTTATAAAAACCTAGGAGAAAATATATGACAATAGAAGAACTTTACAAAATAATTGAAGATCGTAAAAAAAATATGCCTGATAAATCATATGTCGCTTCTCTTTTTAGAGATGGTATAGATCGTATTATCCAAAAGGTGGGAGAAGAGTCTACAGAAGTGATCATTGCTGCGAAAAATGAGGGTAAAGATCGAATAACGTCAGAAGTTGCAGATTTGTTATTTCATACCATAGTGCTACTTGTGAGTAAGAATATTCAAATTTCGGATATAATGAATGAGTTAGAGAAAAGAAAATTACAAAAAAGATAATTAATTATTGTATCTCTCGCCTTACCATGTAGCTCAAGAATTAATAAAATGCGCGAGTAGGTATTTACCTTTGGAGAAAATCAAGGAAGAAGTGTAAAAAAGGGTCTAATAAAAAATTACCCCCGATTGCTCGAGGGGATGTTCGTTATGTATAATATAATAGGTAGAGGTTAGTATATGTCAATTATTCAACCAAAAACTTTAAAAGGCTTTAGAGACTTTTTGCCCGAGCAAGCAAGAAAAAGAGCGTACGTTTTAAACATCTTAAAACAGGTGTTTGAGTCCTATGGTTTTGAACCTTTAGAAACTCCAGCTTTGGAATATGAAGAAATTCTACTTGGTAAATATGGTGATGAAGGCGATAAATTAATGTATCGCTTTATTGATAACGGCAAAAGAAAAGTTGCTATGCGTTATGATCAAACAGTACCTCTTGCAAGAGTTGTAGCAAGTTATCAAAATGAACTCCTTTTACCTTTTAAAAGGTATCAAATGCAAAATGTATATAGAGCAGAAAATACGCAGAAAGGGAGATACAGAGAGTTTTTGCAGGTAGATTTAGATATTGTAGGAATATACTCTCCCCTAGCAGATGCTGAGACAATAGCAGCCTGTGTTGAATCCCTAAAAGCATTAGGATTTGAAAAATTTAAAATCTTGGTAAATGACAGGATGCTTTTTTCAAACTTACCAAACATGGGAATAACAAATAAGGAAATACCAGTTGTTATAAGAGCAATTGATAAACTTAAAAAAATCGGAAAAGAAAAAGTTCTTAATGAACTTATTGAAAACGGTATTCCTTCCCAAAGAGCAACCTATCTTTTACAAACTTTAGAAACTGAAAAACCAACTCCCAAAATTAATGAAATATTTTCTGTTTTAGAAAAGATGAATGTAGATAAAAAATATGTTGAATTTTTACCAACACTTGCAAGAGGCTTGGATTACTATACGGGAATAATCTTTGAAGTAGAAATTGACGGATATGACGTCGGTTCTGTTGCAGGAGGAGGAAGATATGATAATCTGATCGGCATGTTTGCCGGACGTGATATTCCGGCAGTTGGTTTTGCTTTTGGATTTGACAGATTAATCGAGGCAATGGAAACTTTAGATTTATTTCCTAAAAATTTAAACGGTAAAGATATCTTAGTTGCCTTTTCATCCTCGGAGTTAGAAGAAAAAGCATTAAAAACAGTAACTGTACTTAGAAACAAAGGATTAAATGCACAAGTTTATCTTGAAGACAGTTCTTTGGAAAAGCAATTAAAATATGCTGATAAAAAAAATCTTCCTTTTGTTTTGATTGTTTCAAGCGAAGGTTTTATTTTGAAAAATATGAATTCAGGTCAACAGAAAAAAGTAAGTTTTGAAAATCTGCCCGATGAGCTTAGGTAAAATAAAACTTGCAATTATTTTTCTCATTTTTGCCAACATTATCTGGGGGGCAGCTTTTCCTATTTACAAGTTTACCTTAGAAGTAATTCCTCCATTTACTTTTGTATTTTTAAGATTTTTCCTAGGAGCTTTAATACTTTTTCCATTTGTATATAAAAATCTAAGAATCAAATTAAAAGATTGGTTCACATTAATTTTACTTTCCTTTTTAGGAATAACTTTAACGATTTCTTTTTTAAACTTCGGGCTTAAGCTTTCATCTAGTATTAATGCGCCGATAATACTTTCTGCAAGCCCTATTATTTTAATCATAGGCAGTTTTTTCCTCCTTGGGGAAAAACTTAGAAAAAAAGTAATCTTTGGAACTTTAATAAGCTTCTTTGGGGTTTTAACAATAGTTTTAATGCCGGTTTTCAAACAAGGATTAGATGGAACAGTAACCGGAAATCTATTTTTAGTTTTTGCAATGTTTTTCTCAGTAATACATGCACTTCTTCTTAAAAAGATTCTTCCAAAATATAGCGCCCTAGTAATTGCTTTCTGGTCATTTTTAATAGGGGCAATTCCTATGCTTCCTTTTGTTATGAGCGAATTTAATCAAACATATTGGGTACAAAATTTAAATCAACAAATAATTTTAGGGTTGATTTTTTCAATAGTTTTAGCAACGGTTATCGCCCACTCATTTTTTGCTTTTGGAATTAAATATATTAAAGCCTCAGAAGTAGGAATATTTTCCTATATCGATCCAATAGCAACAGCTGTTGTAGCCTATTATCTTTTGCATGAGCATATTACCATCCCCTATTTAATTGGTGCGTTTTTAGTTTTTGTGGGAATCTTTATTGCCCAGGGAAGAATTCACTACCACCCAATTCATAAACTTTTTGACTAAGATCTTGTATAATCCCTATAGATGTTTGATAGGATTAGAAAATTAAGCGGGCATACTTACGAGCACTTAAATATTATTGAGATTTCTGCGTCAAGATTAAATCACAACTATAACTATCTTTCATCTTTAAAGAAAAATATTAAAATTGCTCCAGTTTTAAAAAGTAACGCTTACGGACACGGCCTTTTACAAATCGCAAAAATTGTTGACAGATTAAACCCACCTTTTATATGTGTTGATAGCCTATTTGAAGCCTACGAACTTTTAAAAGCTAATATTAAAACACAAATTTTAATAATGGGTTTTATAAGCCCAAAAAGTCTAAAAACTAAAAAACTCCCCTTCTCATTTGTTGTATTTAACAAGGAATTGGTGGATGCGATTTCGAAATATCAACCTCACGCAAAAATTCATATATTCGTTGACACCGGTATGCATAGGGAAGGAGTAAATCTAGATGAGCTACCAAGCTTTATTAAATACATAAAAACAAAGACAAATTTAGAAATTGAAGGACTAATGTCTCATTTTGCAAAATCTGATGATCCAATCAGCCAAGACACTAAAAATCAGGTCGATAATTTTCAAAAAGGAATATTAATATTGAAAAAAAATCAAATAAATCCTAGATGGATTCATATCGCAAACTCATCCGGGGTTTTAAACAATGACTACTTTGAAGAAAAAATCGGAAATATGGCACGGACTGGAATTAGTCTTTATGGCACCGACCCAGAGGGAAAAGATAATAATTTAAAACCTGTTCTTTCTTTAAAAACACATATTGCACAAATCAAAAAAATAAAGATAGGAGAAAAAGTAGGCTATGATTTTACTTTTACTGCCAAAACGAATATGACAATTGGAATACTTCCGCTTGGTTATAATGATGGTGTACAAAGAGAGCTTTCAAATAAAGGTTTTGTGCTGGTTAATGGTAAATACTGCAGAATTATCGGAAAAGTCAGTATGAATATCACAACAATAGACTTAAGCAATATTAAAAATGCAAAAGTTGGAGACACGGTCATTGTTTATTCAAATAACGCCAAAGACAAAAATTCTATAGAAAACACTGCAAAACTTTGTAAGATTATCCCCTATGAGAGCCTTATACCCCTAACTCCGTCAACCAAGCGGATTATAGTTAAATAATTTTCTCGTTATATATTATATATATGGATATTTGTATACATTTAAAAAATGCAAAAAAGACAAAAACCTAAGTGGTATTAAACTCTTCTTGGTCTACCTAGAAACCTATTTGCTTCAGGCGTTACTATTCTCCTTGGTGTTACTGAACATAGCATTTGCTCTATTTCCCTATAAGGATTTACCGGAGGCTGGGTACCTCTTAAAATATTTGGTGCGCTGAAATATTTTTCAGCTGCAATAATTCTAGGATCAGGTTTCATTCTGAATGCACTTGTTTCTGCATTACGTTTCATATCATATTATTATACTAAATCTAATTTAAATGTCAACTATAGGACACATAACCCTGTTTAAATCCTTGTATTTACCCTCGGATTAAGATATAATTACCTTATGAAAGCACAAATTCACCCACAATACTTTGAAAATGCACAGGTTATTTGTGCATGCGGAAACAAGTTTACAACAGGATCAACTCTTGAGTTAATTCATGTGGAATTATGTGCAAAATGCCATCCCTTCTATACAGGTGAACAAAGATTTGTTGACAGTGCTTCAAGAATTCAGAAATTCCAGAAAAAACAGGAAGTTGCAAGTTTGCACGTAACCAAGAAAAAAGAAAAAGAAGTTAAAAAAGATAATGCTCCCAAGACTCTTCGAGAGATGCTTTTAGAAGTTCAATAGCTTAAACCCCCAATAATGGAAGATTATAGGAAGATACAAATTGAGGATCTTGATAAAAAAATAGAGGAAACAAAATTACTCCTTTCAGACCCTGATATGGCAACTTTAGCTAAAGAAGAAATTAATTCTCTTGAAAAGCAAAAGCAGGATATTTTGGCTACTTACGAAACAGGCTCAGCAGCTAACTCCTCTTCTGATTTAGATGAAAGAAACGTAATCGTACAAGCAAGCGGTGCTGCAGGAGGCGACGAAGCTACCAACTGGGGTCAGGAGCTGCTTAGGATGTACTCAAGATACTCTCAAGCTAAAGGATTTAAAGTAGAAACACTTGATGACGACGTTATAAAGATATCCGGAAACGGCGCTTTTGAGCTTTTTAAATACGAAGCAGGTGTTCATCGTGTACAAAGAATTCCAACAACTGAAAAACGTGGAAGAGTCCATACTTCAACAGCTACGGTTTCAGTTTTACCGGAACTGGAAGATATTGATTTGCATATTAATCCTGATGACGTAGAGTTTGAAGCATTTAGAAGTGGCGGACACGGAGGTCAAAACGTTAATAAAGTATCAACTGCAGTAAGGCTTAAGCACAAACCAACAGGTATTATTGTCACCTGCCAGACTCAAAGATTCCAGGCACAAAATAGAGAAATTGCTCTTGAAATGCTTCGTGCAAAACTCTGGGAACAGGAAGTTGAAAAACAGCATGGAGAAATTGCAGGACTAAAAGCAACTCAAGTGGGCAGAGGCATGAGAAGTGAAAAGATAAGAACGTATAATTTCCCCCAGGATAGGCTAACGGATCACAGAATTAACAAAAACTTCAGTAACCTTGAGGTTATTATGGAGGGAGATTTAGATAAGGTAACTAGCACTATGAAAGAGCTTGAAGTTAACGAAAACAATTCCTCTCAATAAACTTATTTTAAATACATTTTATCTTTCTCTTTTAGTTTTTCCAGCTTAGATAATCCATTTTCTGCAATAAGTTTTGCTATCTGTCTTCCGCCTGCTAAATGAGGTAAAACAACATAATCTGCGCCTTGTGCATAAAGTGTTTTTGCTTCTTTTCCTTCTATTGCCATCATGACAATTTTTGCTTTTCTATTTTCATGTTTTAATTCTTTAAGCAATAATAAATTGTCTTCAATATCCGGTATTGTAGATATAACCAGTTTTGCATTATCAAGCTTTGCCCTCTTTTGAATATCTAAATCCGATATATCTCCAAAAAGCCTAAATACCTTTTGCCCCTCTCCTATTCTTTCATACTTTTTTACAATACTGGGATCAAAATCAACTAAAACAATATCTACCCTTTGATCTTCTAAGGCCTCAATTACGCTTCTGCCCATCTGGTCTCCGCCAATTACAACAACGTGATCATCCAGGTTTTCAAGAGATTCTTCATCTGCTGTTTCATTTTGAGAATCTTTCTTTTCCAAAAAGGAAAGTACTTTTTCAAATCTTTTGTATAGAGTTTTCCAATGCGTTATCATATATGTTGAAACTGCAAAGGTGATAAGGCCTACCATTGTTATTAAAGAGACGGTCTTTTGGTCTATATGGCCTAGTTTAAATCCTAAGAAAGCCAAAATTAGGGAAAACTCAGATATTTGAGAAAGCGAAACTCCTGTTAAAAAAGACGTGCGTTTTTTGTATCCAAATACTCCCAAAATTACCATTACAATAAATGGCTTTGCAATTAAGACAAATAAGGAAAGAATAATTGCGGGGACTAAAATTTCTCCTATGTTTGCAAAAGACATTTGAATTCCAAGTAAAACAAAAAAGATAACTATGAAAAAATCACGCAAAATTTTTGCTTTGGCGATAATCTGGTAATTTACCAAAGAATTTGCAAGAGCAACTCCAGCTAAAAACCCTCCAATTTCAATTGAAAAACCAATAAACTTAGACGAAACTAAAGCGGCCAAACCAAACATCCAGCCAAGACTTGATAAAAATAAAGTTTCTGAGCTTCTTGCAATTTTTTCAAATAGTTTGGGGAATATATTTCTAGAAAGGAAGGTTATTGCGGCAACTATTAATCCTCCTTTAATTAAAACAACTACTAAATTCCCTATCGGACCCAAAAACGGACTTTCCTGGGTTGAGCTGGCCAAAAGCATTAAAAAAGCCATTGCTACCACGTCTTGCGAAAGAAGGATTCCTAAGGAAAATTTACCATGTAAGCTGTGTAATTCATGCTGATCGGAAAGAAGCTTTACGACAATAATCGTGCTAGAAAAAGTTACTGCGGTTGCTATATAGAAAGAGGACAGTCTATCAAATCCTAAAACAAGAGAAATCAAAAATCCGAGTATAAAGGAAAGGGATATTTGCCAAACAGATGAAAGAATTAGAATTTTACCCATTGATAAGAGCTCGCTAATACGGATTTCCAAACCCACCATAAACAAAAGAAGAGTAATTCCAACCTGGGAAAGAGCTAAAAGCAAAGGCTGGTTGGAAGCGTCAAAAAATTGAAAAGGGGCAATTATTATTCCTGCTAGAATATAAGCTAGAATTGCAGGCTGTTTTAAAAGCCTGAAAATTATTGAAAGAAATGCCGCAATACAGATAATAACTGTTAAATCAAAAAAAATAATCTCCACTATTTATTTATAACAAGCTTTGCTATATTTGTAAAATGAAGTTGAGGTTGATTGCTAAAAAAAGACTGGTTTCTAATATTAAATCATTTGTTTTTAAACCGAAAGCAAATATCACCTGGACTGCCGGCCAATATCTTATTTATTCCCTTTCCCACAAAAATGAAGACTTAAGGGGGAAAATGAGATTTTTTACCATCTCCTCTTCCCCTTTCCAAAAACATATTACTATTACGACCAGAATTTTTAAAACCGCAAGTTCTTTTAAAAAAACACTGGACAATTTAAAAATCGGAGAAGAAATTGAGGCAAAAGGTCCGGATGGAGACTTTACTTTTGATAATCCCAAAGAACTTTCCGTCTTTATTGCAGGCGGAATCGGAATAACTCCTTTTATCTCAATAATAAGACAGCTAAATTTTGAAAATAAACCTATTAATATAACTCTTTTATACGCAAATAAAACTAAGTCAATTGCGTTTAAAAATGAGCTTGAAGAAATTGCCAAAAATCATAAAGAATTTAAAATTCATTTTGTTTTTTTTCCTAAAAGAATTGATGGAAATATTTTAAGTAAATTTACCAAAAACAAAAAGACTGGTTTTTTCGTTTCAGGACCTGATCCAATGGTAGACAGTGTTACGAAAATCTTACTTGACCTGGGGGTTTTGGAAGACAATATTAAACAGGATTACTTTTCAGGATATAAAAAGATTTAGTCAATAAGTATTACCTCCGGCTCTAAGCTTACACCAAATTTTTCCTTAACAGCTGTTTGAATAATTTTTATCAGCTGTTTTACATCTTGGGCTTTTGCATTATTCAGATTTACTATAAAATTGGTATGTTTTTCCGAAACCATTGCATCCCCTATTCTTTTCCCCGAAAGACCTGCCAGAAAAGTTAATTTTGCCGCAG
>CAYWPH010000014.1:0-20569 GCA_964460145.1 uncultured Gammaproteobacteria bacterium
AGTTAATCCAAATAGGCTAGCTAGCATTAAATTATATCCCATGCTTGGAGCAATATTAGATATTTTTATTAAAACTGCAGTTATGAGATGTCCGAAGTAATAATAATTTATCGAAAGTCCGCTATACCACATGTCAGGCGCTGGGAAATAATCAGTTCTTAAAATTGAATTTACAAAACCAAAATCCATAAATTTTTCAAGGCCATTAATATTTGGCATATTTCCCCTAACATATGACCAAAAAATTAAAGTTACTAAAAATATTAATTCTTCAATGATTATTAACTTAAAATTTTCTTTTAAAATCTTTTTAAGATTAATGTGCTTAAGAAGATATAAATTTAAAATAAAATACAAAAATCCTATTAATAAAATTGGAATAAAGGAAAAAGTTAAAAGTTTAAAAGATGAGAGTATAAAAATAGAATAAGAGATAAAAATAATTCCAATAGTTTTGGCAAAAATATATCCTTTGTCTTTAAAATGTTTAAAGATAATTGAAGTAAGCGGGAAAAACAGTAATCCAATAATTAAAAAAGTTGCCCAGAATTTAATAATATATGTAAAATCAAGTAAATTTAGCATTTTGAATTAATGTTATAGATTATAAACTCATCATCTATATTTTCATAGACTTTTTTAAAATTCTTATCAAAAAAGTCTTTATTTACTAAAGAGTCTTTACTATCAAAGTTTATGTCAACAAAATTTAATTTGTGCTTTAAAGATTCTTTACAAAAATATTCCAAGTTTTGTGTATTTAATAATTTTTTTCTAATATCGTCTCTTTTTTGAGTGTTATAACCCTGGCTCCATGCAAAATAAGGCCAGCCCAAGAATATTTTCCTACCCGCAAGAGAAGCATCATTATATAAATATTGATTATTTAAAAAAACAGAATCTTTTTTAGTATTTTTAATTATCCATGAAACATTCTTATTAACTGGATAATCAGAAAGTGTAATTCTTGAATCATTTAAAATTGGGAAAAAGTCTATTATTCCAGAAAATGTTAAAGAAAAAATTAAGATAATAACCAGCGGTTTGAGTATTTGTCTTTTTTTCCATAAAAAAAACAAAAAATAAGCAGAAAACATACTAGCTACAATCATAAAAAAGTTGATGAATTTATGATTTGCTGCAATTTCAGGAGAAAACTGTATAAAGTTTGCAATTATAAAAAGACTAAAAAACGATACTAGAATCTTTTTAGAAACTCTACTTGCCGCCAAAAACCCTAGAGGAATTAAAAAGACATGTAATCCTAAATTTTGAAACCAATAGTTAGCAAAGCTTATTAGATTTAATTTTTCTATTAAATATCCTGTTCGTAAAGTAATACTAAAAAAAGACTCTTGTTGTTGAATGAAAAGGTATTGAGGAAAGGCAATAACAGCAGCAATTAAAAGTATTAGAAAAATATAAATTCTTTTGTTTTTCAAAAATATTGCTAAGCATAAAAGTATTACAACAGTCATTAAAAATGTCGCCATGTTTAACATGAAGGATAATCCTAAAAGTATTGCTAAAAATAAAGTTTTTTCGAAATTTTTATGCTTTTGGGTTTCTTTAAATCTTAGTAAAACATAGATAATAAAAAGTGATAATGCATAAGAAATAGCCAAGTGTCTTTGATTTGTATAAATATTTAAATTCCAGAAAGCAGAAATAATTCCTCCATCATATGGTCCAAATGAAGTAAATTTTGTATTGTCAAAAATCAAAAGAAATGAATTTAAAGATAATCCATGGTTTTTAAAAAATTCAATAAAACTAAGGGATCCATTAAAAATAAAAAATATAATACTAAGTATTCCAACAATTCTAGATTTAAAAATCTCTTTAGATAATAAGTAGATCATTATTATTAAAAATGTAAGTCCAAAGATGGAGGGAATATTTAATGCTAAATCTATTCTGAGGCCAGCTTTTTCAAGTAAACCTACTAATGCATAAAACAGGAAATGATATTTAATAAAAGGGCCTGAAAATAAAGGATATTGCGGTGGAAAATTGTCTCCAAAAGAAAAAGATCTAATCAATGGAATATGACTTGCAAAATCGCTCCAAGCTTTTGATGCAATAAGCATAGAGCCCTCACTATAAGAAAAAGTAGAAAAATAAAGCCAGGCGGAAAATAGTAGAGCAGAAATGCAGATAATAATTTCTAGATAATATTTTTTTACAAGATATATGATTTTATTCATTATTATCTACAAGGTTTGCAACTTTAACACCAAGTTCTACCGCATAATTTGTTCCTCTATCCCAAGGATAAACCTGTTCTATGTTTGCAAGATAAACGTTTTTAAGTGGAGTAGTAAAGGATGGGAGAATTTTTGAATAATTAATTGGGATTATTGGTTGAGCAAAAGGAGCTTTAAAAAGTTCATAGCCAATTATATTTTTAAAATAATCCGGATTAATTTTTTTTAAGTATTTATCAAATAGCTTTAACATTTCTTCTTTGCTAATTGAAAAATATAAATCACTTGGTTCTCTATAATTTCCTAAATAAAGAAGGTATTCGTTATTATAATTTTTCCTGTCCATAAAATTAGTGTGTTCAACAATTGCCATTACCGGAGCCTTTTTATCACAAACGTTTAGCCAATAAGTATCGTCTTTGAAGAATGGTTTTTTTAGTCTTAAAAGTAAGTTTGTTGCTCCAATACCTTTTAATTTGCCTAAAGTATTTTTATAGTCTATGGGTAGTTGCGGAGCAATTTTTAAAAAAAGAAAAGAAGGTATTGTAACAATAACTTTATCAAAAGACTCATTTTGTATTTTTCCATTTTTGTATCTTATTTTTAAAGATATTTTTTGGTCTTTTGTTAAGTTTAATATTTCCGACTCAAAGAAAACCTGACCATTATTTTTTTCAATTTGCTTAACTACTGCTTTTGCAAATTCTAAAAATCCTTTTGCAGGATAAGCTAAGGCAGGAGTTCTTTTTTTAATTCTTGCCCAAAACCAAGCAAGCGAAATATTGTCTGCGTATCTGCCAAATTTATTTACGAATAAAGGTTCCCAAATCATCTCATAAGATTTTTTACCAATCAGTTTGGGTAAAAAAGTGGCAGCATTATATTTCTCAAGTATTTTCCAAAACGGGTTAAGCCTTAACATACCTATTACAAGGCCCATTCTAAATCTATTTAAAAATGATAAAAGCGGAAATTTTAAAACAGATAAAGGGGAGTCAAACTGATAAATCTTATTATTTATAAATACAGAAGTTTTAGGCCTTCTGATAATAACTTCATGATTTATTTCTTTAGCAAGGTTTAAAATACTATTGTCATTAGTAAACCAATGGTGATAATGTTTTTCCAAAGACCAATCCCAATCTTTCTCTTTATATCCAATAGCAAGTCCACCTGGATTTGGGTCTTTTTCAAAAATATAAACCTCATACCCTTTCTTTACTAATTCAAAACCGGCTGCAAGGCCTGTAAAGCCTGCGCCAATAATTGCAATTTTCATATAGAAACGGTTCCTCTTGAAACAAGAAGAAGCAATCCGCCTATTAATGCGATTAATAAGCCAATTACTCCAGCGGTAATTATAGTAGCATTACCAGTTGGTGGTAAAGGTGTGGTTGGTGTTGGTGTAAATTCTGCCGCTGTTATATTAGGAGTTGATGTTGGATTTTGAGTTGGTTCAATTGTAGCTTCAGATGTTGGCTTAGGAGCAATAGTTGATGTAGGGGTATTTTTAATAGTGGGAGTAGGCGTAGGCGACTTTGTTGGCGTAGGAGATCCATTTGCTCCTGCTATTTGATTACCTGAAGCATAGACAATAAATGATTGATTAATTGTTTTAGTATTGCCAGATGCGTCTTTTGTAGTTATTGTTATAGTGTGATTGCCAGCAGAAAGTTCACTTGTCGGTCGATATTTCCAGTTTCCATTAGCATCGGCTTTAACTACTGCTTTTATTTCTTTCTCTGAATTAATTGTAATCTGTACAGTTTCATTAGCCGGTGCAGTTCCTTTAAACTCAGGCTGTTGATCTGTAAATCCCTGATCATTTTGGGGAGTTAAAATTTGTGGACTTTTTTCTGAAACATCTTTTGAAGCCTGATTACTGCTAAAAGAAGGAAAACCTTCTAGGCTTGCAGAATTTGTAGCTTTAGGTAAGCTATTAAGGGTAAAGTCATAATTACTTGAAAGCGTAATGGTTGGTACCGGTTCAATTTGTTGGGAAAAGAGAGTGACATTAGAGGTTAAACTTTCTCCAATTGCTAAAAGTTTTAATATTTTTCCTTCTTCTAGTTTAAAGTATGAGGATAAATCAGATGCCCTTAAGGAATTTAATGGAAGTAAAAAAGTTCCATCGTCTCTTGTCAAAGTTGAGATAATCTGTGAATCCTCTGTTGTTAAATATACAATTGCTTCATTTGGCGTTTTTCCACTAGGTAAAATCAATTTTCCACTCATTGGATTTTGTTCTAATGGAGCATCTTCTATTACCATTGCTGTAGTAACCTCAAATGGATTTGAATTATTTAAATATGTATCCTGACTGCTGATTATAGAAAAGTAATAAGTTTTTTCAGGATCCAAATTTCTTACAGTGATATTGTGCAATTTGCGCGTTGTGATTTTTCCTGAATTTTGATCTCTGTCATCAAGAGCAGATTGTCCTAAAGCAGTGCTATCCCCATAGTTTAAAACACCTGTAACAGCATCTTCGGTTGAATATGATGCTGTAAAAGAAGTATCAGTAATATTACTTATCCTTACATTTTTGGGTTCATGTCCGGGACCTGCTCGTATTGAAAAAAGTCCACCTTGCCTTACAAGATAAGTTGTAATCCCAAGACCTACGACGATAAGGATTAATCCTAACAGAGTTGGTATCCTTTTATTCCAAAAACTATTTCTCATTGACTAGTTTCGCCTCCTAAAGACCCTTGTTGAGCACTAGAAGAACTTAGATCAGAACTTGAAATAGTTGGAGTGGGAGTGGGAACTACTTCTGCGCTTTCTTGAGTAGTTTGTTGACTTAGGTCTTCTTTATTTTGTGCTTCAACTGCATAGATTGGTTCTACAATTTGTCTTTTTTTAATATCTTCAATAGTTTTTAAATCAAAGTCTGGATTAATATAAAGAATTTGTATGTTTACATCTGTTGGAATAGTGGAGTTTAAATAACTATGATAAACATTAAAGATAACCCACAAGATTACGATAATAAAAGAGGGTATAAGTAAAACTAAAATATCTTTTCTTTTCATATTATTTATTCTTTATAAAATGCATTTCCTTGCACATTAAACTGTAAAGACTTACTCGTAGATGAATTGCTGATGTTTATGTTTTTAATATTTGTTACTCTTTGCATGTTTGTAAGCTTTTCCAAAAAATTTTCCATTGTTTGATAATCTCCGCTTGCGGTTAGATCAAAATTATAAAGATAGAATTTTCCCCTAGTTACTTCGACTATTTCCGATGACTGAATGCTTATAAGTTGCATTCCAGATTCATTTAGAATTGATTGTATTTGTCCTGTAAGTTTTGGAACCTCAGAATTTTTAGGAATAGCTTCGTAAACTATAGGCAGATCATTTTGTATGTTATTGTATTTTGTTTGTAAAATTGAAAGATTATTAATTTTTTTCTCAAGCTTGTCTGCGACAAACTTCGCATCCTCAAGTTGCTTTTGAAGATTAGCAATGGTTGAAAGAGTTGGGTTTATGGCAAAAATTGCCAGAATAATAATTGCTATAAGAGTAAGTACAACTGTTGTAAATTTTTGAGTTTTTTGTTTTTTAAAATCAGGCATCAACTCTAAATATTTACTGTATTTATCCTTGTCTACTTTATTAAATAATTTACTAATTGTTAGTTTCATATTCATCTGGTATTGGTTTTAAATCAGCGGAAATACCGATTACAATCACAGCGCTGCTCGTTTTTGTTTCAATTTTATCTATGCTTACGGTCTCAATCTGGGGATATGATTTAAGAGCGTTGGTAAAATTACTTAGTGAGGAAACCGAGTTTACAGTTATCTCTATTACTAGATTATTTGAAGAGAGTGAAATTTTATTAAATGTAATGCCTGAGGTTGCAAGTCCTAAAACATCTTTATAGACCTGAAATCTTTTTCTTTCAGTCTGGGTGAAATTTGAAGCAATAGATAATCTATCCTGTAAATTTCTATATTCGTCTTCATTTTTTTTGAATGCTCCGACAATAGCTTGTTTTTGTTTTATTTCCGTGTGTAGATCTACA
The DNA here is from genome assembly GCA_964460145.1 of uncultured Gammaproteobacteria bacterium. Taxonomy (GTDB): domain Bacteria; phylum Patescibacteriota; class Microgenomatia; order Levybacterales; family UBA12049; genus JACQHJ01. The sequence continues at coordinate 6,243 of CAYWPH010000014.1, forward strand.
AGTTGTTGATCAAGCCCAAATCTCCAAAGAAATGCTCCAAGCGCAATAAGTTCTGTGACAATTATTAAAATTCTTCCAACTCCAAGTGACCAATTTATTATTCTTTCTAATAAATCACTTTTTTGATCCTTGATTAAATTAATGGAGACAAACTTTTTTGGCATACCAATTTTAGTCTAGGTGAATTTAGCCTGTTTGTCAAAAGAAAAAGTTACTTTTTAGCCTTGGAAGTCTTAGTTTTTTGTGGTTTAGCTGCAGGTTTTGTTTTATGAGCAGATTTTACCAGTTTTGAGAGTCTTGATTTTAGTCTTGCAGCTTTGTTTTTATGTATCAGATTATTTTTTACGTTTTTATCTGCAAGGATAACTACTTTTTTTACACTTTCAGTTGTTGGTTTTTTTAAAGCAGCACTTAAGGCCTTTTTAAGCCCTGTTTTTAAAACCGAATTTCTTTTTTCTCTTACTTTATCTTTTCTTAACTTTTTTTTTGCTGACTTTATTACTGGCATGGCGCTATTTTAGCATGTTATACTGTATAAAACAACATATGCCAAAAGACTTTTTCAAGAAAAGTTTAAACCTTTTACTTAAGCGACAAAACAACATTTTATCGGCGGCCATTGTAATAATGGCTACAATAATTTTTTCACAAATACTTGGTCTTATCAGGCAAAGACTTTTGGCAAGTATTTTTGGAGCCTCAAATACTTTGGGTGTATATTTTGCTTCAGCTAAAATGCCTGAGTTTTTATTCCAGCTTATTATCGCAGGAGCCTTGTCATCAGCTTTTATACCGGTTTTTTCTGATTATCTTGCTAAAGGAAGAGAAAAAGAAGCTCATAGTGTCGCTTCAACGCTTTTAACATTAAGTCTTATAATTTTTTCCTTTTTTGCCGCATTAGTATTTATATTTGCTCATAATATTTCTGCAATTATTGCTCCGGGATTTAATCCAGGGCAACTTGATTTAATGACAAGTTTAATGAGGATAATAATTTTTGGTGAAGTTATATTTATTATAGGAAGTTTTCTGTCCGCAATGCTTCAATCATACAATCATTTTTTTATTCCTGGAATTGCTTCTGCTTCTTATAACCTTGGGATTATTATGGGAATTGTATTTTTGCATGAATTTTTTGGTATTTTTTCTGCAGCTTATGGTGTAGTTTTGGGAGCTTTAATCTTTGTTTTAATACAGATTCCTCTTGTTAGAAAATTAGGATTTAGTTTTAAGCCTACAATGTCGCTTGATTTTATAAGAAATAGTGCAGTTTTGGATGTTTTTAAATTAATTTGGCCAAGAACCTTATCTATCGCTATTTTCCAACTTGGTACTTTAATAACCTTAACTTTGGTTTCTTATCTACAAAACCCAGGTAGAAATTATGTAATCTTAGATTTTGCCCAAACTCTTGCTTTTGCCCCTGTTGCATTAATAGGACAATCAATAGCCCAAGCTGCTTTTCCCGTTCTTTCTAAAGAAAAAGATAGGCTTGTCGATTTTAAAACCACTTTTCTAACAAGTTTTACACAGCTTTTTTACTTAATTCTTCCGATCTCAATCCTTATTTTAGTTTTAAGAATACCTCTGGTTAGGCTTGTTTATGGTGCATCGGCATTTGACTGGGAGGCAACAGTTTTAACTGGTAGAACTTTGGCATTTTTTAGTATTTCTTTATTTGCCCAAGCTCTTGTTTATCTTGTTTCAAGAGCCTTTTATGCTCTTCATGACACAAAGACACCTTTAGTAATTGGCTCTATAACTACTTTTCTTATGATTATCATGGGTGCTCTTTTTATTTTTGTATATCATTTTGGGATTGAAAGTATTGCTTTTGCATTTTCTGTTGCTTCAATTTTAAATTTCTTAATTATGTTTATATTCCTTGATATAAAAACTGGTGGATTTCCCAAAAAAGATTTTTTAATAAGTGTTTCAAAAATTTTACTAGCGTCATTTTTTACAGCGTTTGCATTATATATTCCGATAAAACTATTAGATCAATTGGTCTTTGATACTACAAAAACAATAAATCTTATTCTTTTAACCGGAATATCGAGCTTTGCAGGACTTTGTTTGTATTTATTCTTAACCTGGGTTTTTAATGTTAAGGAAGCAACAATGTTTATTCTCCTATTTAAAAAGATTGGAGACTGGAGACAAATTCTTAAAAAATCAGAAGAGACAATTGACGGAACCAGACTTAACCCTTAGAATACTCTTTCTATGTCTTACAAAAACATTCGTAACTTTGCGATAATAGCTCACGTTGATCATGGAAAGTCTACTCTTGCCGACAGATTTTTAGAAATTACTAAAACTATTTCTAAAGAAAAGCTTAAAGAGCAGTTTTTGGATCAAAATCCAATTTCAAGAGAAAGAGGAATTACGATAAAACTAGCGCCCGTAAGAATGAATTACTCATTAAAGGGGCAAGATTACATCCTTGATTTAATAGATACTCCTGGGCATATGGATTTTTCATATGAGGTCTCACGAACTTTAGCAGCGTGTGAAGGAGCGATTCTCTTAGTTGATGCAACAAAAGGAATTCAAGCCCAAACTCTTGCTCATTTTAATTCTGCCAAAAAAGAAAATCTTAAAATAATTCCTGTTATAAACAAAATTGATCTTGAAAGTGCGAGGGTAGAAGAAGTAAAAAAAGATTTGATTGAAGTGTTTTCCTTTAGTGAGCAAGATTTATATTACATTAGTGCAAAAACAGGAGAAAATGTAGAAGAGTTACTAGCGGCTGTTATAGAAAGACTGCCAATGCCCAAAGTTTTAGAAACAGATCCTTTTAAAGCATTAGTTTTTGATGCTGTATTTGATGAGCACAGGGGTGTAATTATTTTTATAAAAGTAGTTAGTGGGAGTGTTAAAAAAAAAGACCAAATTGAGTTTATACAAAGTAAAACTAAAGTCATAGTTTCAGAGGTTGGTTTTTTCTCTCCTAGTTTAGTCGCTAAAAGTGAATTAAGCGCAGGTGAAATAGGCTATATTGTCACAGGAGTAAAAGATATAAGACAAACAAGAGTTGGAGATACAATTAAACACACAGGTTTTGAAGTTGAGTCACTTTCGGGTTACTTAGTCCCAAAACCCATGGTCTTTTTTGGAGTATATCCTAAAACTTCCAATGAGTACGTTCATTTAAGAGAGGCATTAAGTAAACTCTCCTTAAATGATGGGTCTATGACCGTAGCAAATGAATATTCTGCATTTTTGGGAAGTGGTTTTCGGGTAGGATTTTTAGGACTTTTACACGCTGAAATTGTTAAAGAAAGACTCTCTCAAGAACAGGCAGTTACCCCCTTACTTACAATGCCAAGAGTATTATATAAAGAAGAAAACGGAGAAAACCTTGAGCCGTATATGGTTTTAAATATTTTTGTTCCATCTAGTTTTGTTGGAGCAGTTATAACTGTAGCGCAAAACAAAAGAGGAACTTTACTTGATATTTCATACCATAAAAGTAATGCTATCATAAAATATGAAATGCCATACTCAATGTTTATACGAGGTCTTAGCTCAGAACTTAAAAGCGTTTCTCAGGGATTTGCGAGTTTAGATTACGAAATAATGGGATATAAAAAAGCAGATTTAGTCAAAATGGATATCTTAATAAACTCAAACGTAATAGACGTTTTATCTGAGCTGGTATATAAAGACGAAGCAGAGTTTGTCGGAAGACAGAGAATTGAAAAATTAAGCCAAAATCTTGACCGCCAACAGTTTAAGCAAATAATTCAAGCTGCCATTGGTGCAAAAATTTTAGCAAGAACAGAGATAGCTCCATATAGAAAAGACGTTTTGGCAAAGATGTCAGGAGGAGACAGAACAAGAAAAGATAAACTCTTAGAGGCTCAGAAAAAAGGAAAATCAAAACTGATTAATGTTTCAAAAATAGAAATTCCTCAAAAAGCGCTTTTATCTATGATAGAAAGCTAAAGCGCAAGAAGTAGTATTGCTCCTATAAATGTAAGAAGTACTCCAATAGCTCCAACTGTAATAAGACCTGTAGGTCCTGTTGGAGGAAGAGGTGATGGGCTTGTAATAGTTTCAGTTGGCGTTGCCTCGCTTTCTCCTGAAACGGAAATTGTAGCAGTGCATCCCCCGATGTTTGTATTACCATCTTCATCTGTAACAGTAGCGTTTGCTTTAAATGTTCCGGATGAGGCATAAGTATGAGATGTTAGAACACTAACTGAGTTAGTGCCAATGCCACCGGCATCAGTAACATCTTGTGTTTCCCCATCCCCAAAGTTAAAGGAAACTTGCGTAATTGCGCTATTCGTACTTGATCCTGCTGCTGTTAAATTAACAGAGAATGGCGCAGTACCAGTTGCTCCTGGATCTAATGATAGAGAAGAGCAAGATAACCCACTAGCTCCACTTACTGTAGTAGGTGTAGGAGTAAGAGTTGCTGTTGCTGTGCCAGCATCCTCAGTTATAGTTATAGTTTTAGAGCATCCTGAAGCCTCATTCCCTTGGTCATCGGTTATTGTGGCAAGCGCTGTATATGAACCCGCTGTATCATATGCATGACTTGCAGAAGCTGTAGCAAGAGGAGTTCCATAGCCTTTAACTCCCGAGTCTCCGTCCGCAGGACTAGCGTCTTGACCGTCTCCAAAATCAATTTTTATTCCGGAAACGCTTCCATCAGAGTCTTTACCTGTTGCCGTAAATTTGAGAGTATAAGGGGCTTTTCCGCTAGCTGATTTGTCTAACTTCATGTCTACGCAAACTGGATCTGCAGTTGCTACAGAAGCTATATTTACAGATCCAGGTGAGGTATTGGAAATAAGATTAGATCCTACTTCATCCGTGCCACCTGCACCACCGAGTGAGAGAAGTTGGCTTTGATTACCAAATGTTACTTGAGTAGGAACGTTCTCTTCGGTTTTCGCGATTGCCTTAAAAGTAAGGGTTGCTACTTTAGTCCTTGTTTTTAAAACATTCTGGGGACTTCCTCCAACAGACATAGCAACTGTTACTGTGCCAGGACTAAATTCAGGCCCAATTGGAATACTTGGAGTAAAGCTTGATCCATCAGCAGCTGGCCATTGTGAAACGGCAAAAGTTCCCTCGGTCGTTGCCAGCTTGGTTGAATCATAAGAAAGCACAAGTTTTACAAATGCAATTTCATTTACATTAGAAGGATCAACATAAACGTCAAAACTTACCGTGTCTCCAACATTTTTACTTAGTGGGGTTGGAAGTAGGGAAAGTGTAGTTGCAGCTTCAGCTGAAATTTTTGTTTTTTGTTGTAAGCCGACAAGATAGACAGTAACAGGGATTGCGACCAGAAGCACGATAATAAATCCCAGTAAAAGAAGTTTTTTGCCAGATAAAAAAGACATAATAAGTTTAACTTTATCGTATAGAAAATGTAGCTTTGTGTCAAGGAAAAGATAACAAAGTGTTGACATTAAAAAACTTTTGTTATATAAATAAGCAGTCACTTACACCAAGTGATATTTTTTAGGCAAAATATGGCAAAAATCAACTTAAAACCATTATTTGATAACGTTTTAATAAAACCTTTAGAGGCACAGGAAAAAACAGCTTCAGGGATTATTCTTCCTGACAGCGCTAAAGAAAAACCTCAAATGGGAGAAGTAATTGCAGTAGGTACTGGTCATGTTACCCCTGATGGAAAGACTCTTCCAATGATTATTAAGGTAGGACAAAAAGTAATGTACAAAAAATGGGGAGGAAATGAAATTAAATTAGAAGGAATTGAATATACAATTGTTGAGCAAAAAGATATTTTGGCAGTTGTAAACTAATATGGCAAAACAAATTTTATACGCACAAGATGCAAGACAAAAATTACAAAGCGGAGTAGACCAGCTTGCAAAAGCTGTTGCAACAACGCTGGGTCCTAAAGGAAGAAATGTAGCTCTAGATAAAAAATGGGGAGCACCAAGTGTAATCCACGATGGAGTGACAGTTGCAAAAGAAATAGAACTTAAAGATCCATTTGAAAACATGGGAGCCCAGCTTGTTAAGGAAGCAGCTTCTAAAACCGCAGACGTTGCAGGAGATGGAACTACTACGGCAACAGTTTTAGCACAAGCAATTGTTGATGAAGGAATTAAAAACATAACAGCAGGAGCAAATCCAATGCTTTTAAAAAGAGGACTCGAAGAGGCAAGTACTGCGGTAGTTGAATTTATTAAATCTAAAGCAAAGACAATTAATATTAAAAACAATGCTGAAATCTCACAAATTGCAACAATTTCTGGTGGCAATGAAGTAATTGGCAAACTCGTTGCAGAGGCACTACAAAGAGTAGGTAAAGATGGAGTGGTTTCAGTTGAAGAAGGAAGAGGTTTGACTACGGAAGTTGAATATAAGGAAGGAATGGAATTTGATAAAGGATATGCTAGCGCATATTTTGTTACTAATCCAGACAGAATGGAAACAGAAGTTGAAGATCCATATATTTTAATAACAGATAAAAAATTATCTAATCTACAAGAGTTTGTTCCATTTTTAGAAAACTTAGTTAAAGTCTCAAAAAATCTTGTAATAATTGCAGATGACGTTGAAGGAGAAGTATTGGCTCTTCTTGTTGTAAATAAATTAAAAGGAATATTAAATGCAGTTGCAATAAAAGCTCCAGGATTTGGAGATAGAAGAAAAGAAATGCTTGAGGATATTGCAATTTTAACCGGGGGAACTGTAATAAGTGAGGATACAGGAAGAAAATTTGATTCAGTAACAGTTGAGGATTGCGGAAGGGCAGATAAAATATGGTCAGATAAAGAAAACACAAGAATAATTGGTGGAAAAGGAAGCAAAGCTGCACTTGCCGCAAGAGTTTCTCAAATTAGAAAAGCAATTGAGAGCTCTACCTCAGATTTTGATAAAGAAAAACTTCAAGAGCGATTAGCAAAACTCTCTGGTGGAGTTGCAGTTATAAATGTTGGTGCAGCAACAGAGCTTGAAATGAAAGAGAAAAAAGAAAGAGTAATTGACGCAGTTGCAGCAACAAAAGCAGCATTAGAAGAAGGTATAGTTTCAGGTGGAGGAGTAGTGCTTCTTGAAGCAATTAAAGTTTTAGATCCAAAATTATTAAAAAATATTCCTTTAGAAAGTGATCAAGCAACAGGAGTAAGTATACTTAGAAAAGCATTAGAATCTCCAACAAGAAAGCTTGCTGAAAATTCAGGAATAAATGGAGATGTAGTGATTGATAATATTGCAAAACAACAGCCAGGATTTGGATATAACGTTTTAACAAATACATATGTTGATATGATAAAGATGGGAATTATTGATCCTGCAAAAGTTACAAGAAGTGTAGTTGAAAATGCTGTTTCAGTTGCAACAATGATACTCACAACTGAAAGTTTAATTACCGACATCCCTGAAGAGAAAAAAGAAACCCCAGGAATGCCTCCAGGCGGAATGGACTACTAAGTTAATGCAAAAACCGCAAACTCTGCGGTTTTTTTATTTGATCTTTTAAGATATAATAAACCACATGAGAAAAATACTCTTTGTAGTAGTCTGCTTTTTAATTGCAGTACTAATCTTTTCCTTAGTAGTTTATTTACTGGGACAACGTCCTGAAAAAGGAGCATTGCAGATTACGTCATCTCCTAAAGCACAAGTATATATTAATGGTAAACTTTTTGGAGAAACTCCACTTTGTCTTTGTGTTGCAAAAGATATGTTGGGTACCGGCGAATATACAATTAGACTTGTTCCAAAAGAAGGAAGTTTTGAACCATTTCAAAGAAAGATAACAATTAGCCCAAAGGTTTTAACAGTAGTAGATAGGTCTTTTTCTCAAACAGCTCTTTCCCAAGCAAGTATTATTACTCTGTCAAAAATAGAAGATAGTAAAGATGCACAAATTTCTGTAATTTCATTTCCAGCAGACTCTCAGGTATATTTAGATAGTGATTTGGTTGGACAAAGCCCAGTTCTACTTAAAAATATCACAGAATCAGATCATGAGATTAAGGTCGTAAGACAAGGTTATAAGGATAAAATAGTAAGAATAAGAACTGTTTTAGGATATAAACTTGAAGCAGTAGTTTATTTAGGGATTGATCCACAGGTTGCAACTTCTTCTGCAACTCTAATCTCTTCTCCTTCAGCAACGCCCTCAACAGGAAAAAAGACAGTAACTATATTAGATACTCCAACAGGATTTTTAAGAGTTAGGGAAAATCCATCAGTTGGATCAATTGAAGCGGGAAGGGTAAACCCCGATGAAGTATTTGATCTTTTAGATGAGCAAACTGGTTGGTATAAAATAAAACTTAAATCAGGAGTTGAGGGTTGGATAAGTGCTCAGTATGCTAAAAAGCAGAGCTAGGGGCTTACAAAATATATTAACACTACGACCATAATCGCCCAAATAATAACTGATGCAAGTAACGGCTTGTCTGATAAAAGTACTCTTTCCGGACTTTCTCCTTCATGCTTTTCGTAAATATCTTGAAGATATCTCATAAGACCATAAACAACTGGAAGAATGGTTATCATTAGCCATTTTCTTTCAAAAAATGCAGACAATGTTTCAGGAACCAAAAGGCTAATGTTTAACCTAAATCCCCCTGGGTTTTCCAAGAAAGTGAAAAGTGAATAAGCGATAAACGTAGAAGTTGCAAAAATAGAAGCATATACGTCTAAAAGCCTATCTGAGTAGTGCGATAAAGATTCTCTTGTTGCAGCAATATCTGCTTCTTTATTTGCCGATAAAAGCGTAAGCTCTGATCTTCTTTTTCCAATTGCAAGAAAAAGAGAAATGGAAATTGTAGTAAGTAAAAGCCAAACAGAAATATGAAGTCCAGTTGCGAATTCTCCTCCGTATACCCTTAAAATATAACCGCTTGCTATAGCTAAAATATCAACGACTGCAAGAGATTTTAAAAATATTGAATAAAGAAATTGGATAATTAGATAAACTATACCAATTGCAAAAAAGGTTGGCGTAATATTTTTTGCCAAAAAAAGGGAGGCGACAATAAGTAAAATTGCAAAACTTATTCCAAAAGAAACAGGTATATCTCCATGGGCAATTGGCCTAAACTTTTTAAAAGGATGGAGTTTGTCTTTTTTAATATCAAAAATATCATTAATGATATAGGTTGCCGAAGATAATCCGCAAAAAACTATAAATGCTCCGATTGCGTTTGTTAGAGTAGGTGCGTCAAAAAGTCCTCCGGCAAAAGTAATAGAGGCAAATACGGCAAGATTTTTAATCCATTGCCTTGGTCTTAAGAGTCTTAAAACATTAAAAGCGAGTTTTATCATTTATTTTTCTTATTAAAAGATGTAAAAAAAGTATCGCACCTGATCCAATAATTACTAGCATTATTATAGCAAAAAGCTTTCCTTTACTTGATAAAATTAAAGAAAGTGTTCCTAGAATCGCTGAGATTGCCCAATAAAAAATAGCAATACGTCTTTGGCTAAAACCAAGACTTAAAAGCAAATGATGCAAGTGTTTTTTGTCATGCCAAAAAGGTGATTTTCCGCTTAAAATTCTTCTTAATATTGTAAAAAGCCCATCAGTCATAGGAATTCCCATAACCAAAATTGCAGTGGCAAGCTTTGCGCTTGAAAGTATTGATACAACAGCCAAAAGTAAATATATGGCGGTAGCGCCATACCCTGGGAAAATTTTTGCCGGATGGAAATTATAAATCAGAAACCCAATAGACGCTCCGGCAATAACAAAAGATAATGTTGCTGCAGTAATACTGGATTGATCTGCGATTGAAAATCTCAAGCTTAAAATTCCTATTACTATTGCAGAGATTGCTACGATTCCCGGCATTTGCCCGTCAACGCCTTTACTCCAATTTAACATGTTCATAACCCAAACTATCCAAAGCACTGCAATTAAGTCGGACAAGATTGAGATTACGGGAATATTTAAAAAAGGTATTTGAATCGTATTCAGATATAAAATTCCACCAAACGGATTTGTAATAAAAGGAATATTTGCTCCCATATAAACAACAAAAACTGCACATCCGATATTAATTGCAAATCTAAGATAAGGAGATATATCGTATTTGTCGTCTATAACCCCTGCAACAAGTGATACCAGAGCAGCAACGAAGGCTGCAATAATTACTTTATCAAAAGGAATAAGGATTAAGCTTGCTATAAAAACTCCGGCAAAAAGCGCAATCCCTCCGCCTCTTGGGATTGGATTTTTATGAATTACTGCGGGATGTTTGTGTTTTTTGGGATCATCAACGACTTTATATTTTTTTAAAAAATATAAAGAAATTGGAACTCCTATAGCAGTAATAATTAAAGAAATTAAAAAAGGAAAAAAAGCAACCTGGTTTAAGTCTAGAATTATGATATAAGCAAAATAGTTTTAAATATAAATATAAAATTCATAACGGAAAGCAAAAGATTAACGGATGCAATTATTCTAGCAAGTAGAGGACTATTTTTGTTATATAAAAACGCGCTAAAGATAATATTAAAAACAAAAACAAAAACATATAAAATTACTGGAATAAAAATTCCGTAACTTTGTGTTAATCTTTCATTTCCCCAAGGCAGCTGATTAAAAATTGGAATAAAAGGGGGAATATTTTTATAATTAAATAAAATAAAAAGAAGTGTAAATATAAGTACTAGAAGACTTAAGGAAAATACTCCCACTGTAATTCTATCTTTTTTAATATCACTAAAGAATTTTCTCATATATATTTGTTCCGTTTATATTCATCTTTTGGGTATATCCAGAAAGCGAGAACGGAAATTTAGAAACATTTTCCATTATTATAATAAACTTTGGTTTATTTTTTTCTAGACCTTCTTTAGTATTGGGGATTCCGTCTTGATATCCGGTAATGTGATAAGCGACCGTGTATCTGCCTGGAGGAAGTTTATCGGTTAATTTATAAACCTGTGCATTATTTCCCCAAATAAAAATATTATCTGTTTTTCTTGCAACTCTATTTATATAGCCTGCAAGTTCATAATCATTAGGAGTATTGCCATCAAAAAATCTTTGATATTGATAAGTATTTTTTTGTCCTATTATAAAGGAAATAAAGTTTTGATAATAAAATGCTGTTTTTATATAAAAACTAAAATTTAGGAAAAGCAAGACAATGACAAGCGACAAAGATGCAAAATTAAATATAAAACGTTTGTTTTTCGTTAAAACTAATCCCAATAAAAGACAAAGAGAGGGAATTGCAACTAAAACATAATGGGTATATGGTCTTTGTGAGAAAAATGCATTAAACAAAGAAAATAAAACCCAAATATAGATAAATAAAGTTGCAGTATCCAAGGCTTTTCTTTTTAAAAATATAAAAGTCAAAGAAAGTGTTAAAACTCCTAATTTTAATATTAAAAGTCCTTGGGGAATAATAAATCTATTTCCATATCCAATGTAGCCAATATTGTTTGCAAAAGTAGCTCTAATAAAATACTCATACCCACCGCTAATTAAAAAATAGACAAAAACCAGAATAATAGGAATAATAAAGCCCAAGATATATGGAAAAAGATTTTTCAGTTCAATTAAAAGATTAATGGGTTTTAATATGTCTTTGAAATTTTTGGCAAAATTTACAAAAAATAAAAATGTTAAAAATGCTACAAAATCAAAAAGACCGACTATTTTAAACAGGAAAGAAATACTAAGAATCAGCCCCGCAAAAAACAAAACAGCAAACCTTTTATTAACATTTAAATCAAGAGATTTAATTACTAAAAGTCCTCCGGCAATATTAAATAAAAGCATAAAGTTTTCCGCGTTTGCAATATTTCCCTCAATTAACGGAAGTCCGAAGAAAAGGGCAAAGAAAAAAGTTGCAAGATATGAAACTTTTTCGTTTTCTAAAATCTTTTTACATAATTTAAAAAATAGAGTTAGTGACAAAACTCCAAACACTAAAGATGCAAGACGAAGCAAGAATTGATCTGAGCTAAAGAACGCATAGAGAACGTATAGAAAAGGAGGTTTATTGTCAAAAATGTCTCTATATAAAAGTCTTCCGTTATCAATGCCAAGACCTAGTGTTTGATAAATTCCCTCATCTCCATACCAATAGGGTTCAAAAAGAGAAGGAAATCTTAAGAAAAAGAAAAAAAGGGAAATAATCAGAAGAAACCAGAAACTTCTACTCTTCTCAAGTTTTTCCAATAATTTCATATTAAAGTTTTTCAGTTACTTTATATTCTAACCTTTTTCCAAGCATTAGTTGAGTATGAGAAATAAGAGCTGGTAAAGCTGAGAGGAAAAAGCCAACAATTGGAAGAAGTAATAGTTCAAGAGGGAATAAAAGCTGTCTTTTCTTAGAAACTTTATGGTGTTTTGGTCTTTGCCTAAAGTCGATAATTATCATTGCAATGGTAGCGATTAAACAGATTGTAAGAATAAATCCGGCAAGGCGTGGAAGGTTATAGCCAAGAGCGGTTCTTGCAAATACTGGATTTACAAAAGGCATAATGTTTGCGGCAATAGTGATAATAAACCAGTTTACCGGCCAAAGGAAATGATCTAATAAAACATTTGTAAGAAGTAATGTTTTCCTGACAAAAGGAACACCTGGAACTGTAAGAGCCCATTTAATAAATAACGGGTCATCGGAAACACCCCAGCTCCAGCGCCGCTCCTGCTGGTATTTGTTTTTTAAAGATTTTATATATGAAGAAGAAAGCGGCGCATCCATAGAAGTTTTTAGAAATATCGGTTCCATCCAAACATGGCCTTTTTTTCTAAAGAATGCTTTAAAGAATATTCTATAATCCTCAGGTATTACGTCTGTATCCCAAAATCCTATTTCTCTTAGCAATCTTAAAGAAAGGGAATAGGTTGAATTTGAAACAAGCCTGTCTTTTTGTACCAAAAGACCAGTTCTCCAAAGGCTTCCAAAAAAGGAAATAATTCTTATTGGAGCTGGTACGTTCCAGAAATTGTTATAGTTTACATTTGCTGATTGCCAGAACTTGTTATATTTTAATTCATCTTTTAAAAAACTATAAGAAAGATAGGAAAAATACTGAGGGTCAAATATGGAATCTGCATCAACGGATGATATCGTTGCGTAATCTTCATCAATGATACCTGTCTTTACGAGCTTTTTATATGCAATTTTACCTCCATAGGCTTCATTGCTTGATTTTCCTTTTACCTCTCCTTCAATATCAGGATGGTATGTCGCAAATATATCTCCAAACGTATCTTTAAATTCATTAATTAAAGTTTGAGCTCTAGATTTTGCTTCTTTTTCTCTTTTTTCCATAGCAAGAACAATATAAATTCTTTTAGTTGGAAAAGTTTGTTGAGCTAAGCTTTGTATACCTACTCTAATTTTATCTACATTTTCTTGGTAGTTTGGGATAACTAGAATATGCGACATCTTTTCAAAATTCTCTAGTGGCCTTGCAAGTTCGAGCCAGTTTTGGCTTTCTGCTTGTTTTATTTTTCTTGAGGCAACAAATGCGGTTATTGCTAAAGAGAATGATTTATAAAACCAATATACATCAAAAAAGAGAATAAAGTACGCAACAGCCAAGGGAATAAAAAAAGATCCCCAGACAGGAAAAAGAATCAAAGACCATGAGACAAACCCTGGAAGAATCTCCAAAGCTCTTCTTGTTTTAATAGGATAAGTTGTAAAAATGCGATCAAAAAAACTTGTCATATATTAAAAATTCTTTTTGCGTTCTCAGTAGTTTTTAGATCTACTTCATTTTGGGAAATAGCTTTAATTTCGGCAATTTTTGCTCCTGTAATTATAACATAGGAGGGCTCATTCCTTCCACCTCTATGAGGCTCAGGGCTTAAAAATGGAGCATCAGTTTCAGTAACTATTCGATCAATTGGAGTATTTCTGCAAAGATCAGAGAGGCTGACTGTTTCACCTGGAGCTAGTCCTTTATATGTAATATTTCCGTCAAAGCCAATACAAAAACCTAAATTAAGAGCTGATCTTAATACATCAAGACTTCCTGCAAAACAATGAAGCATGCCGGGAGCCTTTGGTAAAACATTTTTGTGAGCTTTAAGTATTTCGATTATATCCTCCCCTGCGTGTCTATTGTGTATTTGAAGAGGAAGGCTAAGTTCATGAGCCATTTGAATTTGTGTTTCAAAAACTTTTCTCTGTATTTTTGGATCAACAATACCATTTGACTGATAACTATAATAATCCAGACCAATTTCTCCCATTGCGACTACTTTTTGACTTTGTGCAATTTTTTTAAGTTTATCTTGCCAATCTTCTTCTAGTTTATCTGCGTGATTCGGATGAATTCCGACAATTGCGTAAAGATTTTTATTTTTACCTGCCAGTTCAACAGCTTTAAGGCCAGTT
>CAYWPH010000015.1:0-17491 GCA_964460145.1 uncultured Gammaproteobacteria bacterium
CCCAACCCCTTCGTCCGAAGCGAAGTGCTCTATCCGTTGAGCTACAGGCGCAAATTTATTTTATTGTAATTAACATTATAGTATACTTTAGAAGGTTTTTACACTTTAGGGCCGCTAGCTCAATTGGTAGAGCATCTCCCTCTTAAGGAGAAGGTTCGGCGTTCGATTCGCCGGCGGCTCACACGGATATTTTAGACTCGAAGTTGACAATACCAATTTAGCATAATATAATCTTCGTATCATGACAGACCGAGGAACACCCACACCGGAAAATGTAGCAAATAGACCAAGACGTAGAATATTAACTTTGGCAAACGGGCTAATAGCTACAGGAGCACTTGTAATCAGTGGTGTTGCTGCTGATATGACAGTAAGACCAATACTTGAGAACGGATTATCATCATCACCTGCGTCTACTCTTGTCTGGAGTTATGAACACACTGCGGAAACATTAGGAAGAGAAGGTAAGTTAGCTCAATTACCCCAAGAGTTTGATTCACAACAGGTGGCAGCTGCATATAAAGAAATTGATGCAGAAGGTAGGAGGAAATTACTGGATTTAGGAGCTCTGGGAGCTGGCACGGTAGTTCTTGGTGTTGGATTTTCAAAACGCCGTAATAGGATTAAATAATAGGTTCTAACGACCCCTATTGGGCATAAACCTACACTTGTAAATTAAACCTCTGAAAAGTATTGTAAATTCTGATAAAATGCGAGTGTAGCGAGTTCCACCTAACGAGGCCCTCGCTCACAAAAATATCCTATAATACTTGTAATTTACTTCAAAATATCCTATAATACACATATATGGTAGAAAGATTAGGTAACAAAAGTCGTAGAAAACCCAGCATTCCTTTTACTGAAAGACGCGGCAGAATTAAAACACGCCCTGATGAAGTATACGCAAATGGAAACGTTATAAGAGAACATCTCTACAGTTTACCACCTGAGGTATTAGTTATATATGATCCAAATACGTACCTAACAATTACAAATTTTGGTGCACTTGAGTGGCAACTTCATGGAGTTATAAATAAAATTATTTTAACAAAAAGTGGACACACAAGAACAATTTGTGAATTTGAATTTATTGCACCTGATCAAGATAATGATATGTACCAATTTGCAATACATCCAACATACTTTGTCCCAAAAAATGAATATCCTATAATTAAGGCGCGTAGCTTAGATGATCTCGACTTAGCCATTGGTTTACTTTTAAGAGATCGCAACCCAAATCGTACAAGAAAAACAAGACAGACGGGGATTAGCTTAGATGAAAATGCAAAAGCCTTTTTCTCAGAAGCAGCAACAGATGCCAGAACTCATAGACACCCCATAACTGCTAATGTATAATCAAAACTAGCCACGTAATGCTAAAACCAGATACAAAAATAATTAGTAAAAATAGTATTTATTCATTGATTAAATATTTAATTGGTTGGCCACTTTCTGCTCTTGCTCTATTTTTTGTCCTAAGACTCGTATCTACAAACGCATATAAAGCATTACCAAATATCGCAAACATAAATTATGTTTTTTTATTTATTGGAACACTTTGCTTTATTATCTTTTTTTTCCTAAGAACTTATCTTTGGAAATATATATTGGCAGATAAAGGTAAGCACATTTCTTTTAAAAAAAATGCGCTGTATTGGTCAACGTCTGAGCTTAAAAGATATGTTCCGGGAAATATCTGGTCGTTTCTAGCAAGAACCTCGTCTTTGGAAAAAGAAAAACTTTCTAAAAGAGATGTTTTTTCATTCCTGACATTTGAAGCTGGCATAGTTGCTCTTTCCTCTTTCGTAGTTTCTTTTTTCTACATAGTAGAGGTTTTAAAAACACAAGAATTGCAGTTTTTATTTGAACTGTTTTTTGTTTTTATTGTTCTTGCATTTATTTTTAGTACAAAAATTTACAGTTTATTATTTAAAAATGCAAAGCTTAGATCAATATTTAATTTTGTTCTACTGGAAAACTCTCCTTTTAAGAACCTAAAGCTTTTGGGACTTGGGATACTTATGTTTTTTATACTAGGGCTTGGGAATTATTTTTCAGTAGTTTCCCTGTATTATCTTGACTTAAAAGATGTTTTGGCTTTAATAAGCTTATTTACCTTTTCATATTTTGTAGGCTATATCTCTTTAATTGCTCCAATGGGACTGGGAGTCAGGGAAGGGGTAATGACGATTGGACTCTCTTCTTATATTATAAGTGCGTCAGCTGCAGTTGCCTCAATATTTTCAAGAATTATATTTATTGCTTCCGAACTTATTTTTCTTGCAATCCTGGTCTTTTGGAACAGATTAAAAATTAACACTATTGAAAGAATGGAAAATATTCTTGCAAATAGAAAACACGAAGCGTTTTTAGCTTTATTTATTGTTCTATACATTCTTTACTTTACAACAGCAAGTTTTCTAAGATTTGACAATTTCTATACGGGAAGATTTGATCTTGGGAATATGGATCAAACAGTCTGGAATACTTTAAATGGAAGAATATTCCAGTTAACTGATCCTGATGGTGTAAATACAATATCAAGACTTTCAATTCATGCTGATTTTATATTAATACTTATTTCTCCTTTATACCTAATCTGGTCTGATCCAAGAATGCTTTTGCTTTTCCAGACAATAGTCTTATCTTTAGGATCAGTTTTTGTATATTTAATAGCAAAGAGCATAGTTAAAGATAAAAACCTTAGTCTTACTTTTGCTGTTTCATATCTTTTATATCCGGCCTTGGGATTTGTAAACTTGTATGATTTTCATCCTGTTTCTCTTGCCGCCACATTTTTATTATCAGCTTTTTATTTTTACATAAAGAAAAACTATTTGTTGTTTACTATTTTTGCGGTCTTAGCTGCTTTTACAAAAGAACAGGTCTGGGCAATTATTTCTCTCTTTGGTTTATATATATTTGTTAAAGAAATTTTTAATAAAACAAATAAAAACTTAAAAGAAGCCTTATTTGGAATAATTTTGTTTGTAATTAGTGCTTTTATCTTTGTCTTTCTTATTTGGAAAATAATTCCTCTTTTTAAAGGCGGCAACCACTTTGCAATCGAGTACTATTCGCAATTTGGAAGTTCAGCGTCTGAAGTCGCGAAAAACATATTACTTAATCCTCTAAAAACCATTGCAACGGTAACTGAAGGCTCAAGGCTATATTATTTATCCCAGCTTTTTGGACCTTTAGGATACCTTTCGCTTTTGTCTCCTATTCTTTTAATTTTTGCTATTCCTGATTTAATGATTAACCTTTTAAGCGCAAATCCACAGCTTCACCAAATTTACTATCAGTATTCATCAACAATTACTCCATTTATATTTATTTCTGCAATTTATGGAACAAGGTTTTTAATGGGTAAATTTAAAATATTAACCGGTGAAAAAATAGCAATGTATATTTTAATTACAACCTTAGTTTCTTTATATGTTACAGGACCAATTGCAGGTTCTAATGGAGCAAATATAGATATGTTTACAAAAGAATTGGAGAATAGAGTTGTAGTTACAAAGGTTATAGATTCAATCCCAAAAAACGTAAGCGTTGCCTCAACAAACAATTTAGGATCACATTTATCTAGAAGAGAAAATATTTATACAATTCCCTATGGAATGGATAGGGCAGACGTAATCGTATTCTTGCTTGAAAGAGGATATTCAGAATTAACTTATAGGGAACAATTAAATATGATCGAGAACTTAAAAAATAATCCGCAGTTTAATCTTGAATTTGAAGATAAAAATTTTTATCTATTCATAAAAAGAAATCTGTAACCAAACATTGCAAAAAATTGAAATTGGTTCTACCATTAATTAATGGTCAATGTTATAAAAGCAACAGGAGTAAGCGAGGAATTTAGCGAAGAAAAATTAAGAAACTCTATAAAAAGAGCAGGCATACCCTCAAGCATTCAGGATAAAGTTCTTGTGCATGTAAAATCAAAACTTTACGAAAATATTCCAACCTCTGAGGTTTATAAACATATTACGGAATTTTTAAATAGTGAACAACCCCATTTAAAAGCAAAATACGGTTTAAAACAGGCAATTATGGATTTGGGGCCTACAGGTTATCCGTTTGAAGATTATGTATCTGAAATACTTAAAGCAAAAGGATATCTAACGCAAGTAAGATCAATTCTTACGGGCAAATGCGTAAGCCACGAAATAGATGTAATAGCAGAAAAAACAAATACAGAAAAACTTATGATAGAGGCAAAATTTCATAATACTTCGGGGACACGAACCGATGTCCACGTGTCTTTATATACCAAAGCAAGGTTTGACGATTTAAAAGAAAAATATAAATTTGATAGACCATGGATTTTTACAAACACAAAAATTACTTCCGATGCGCTAACTTATGCGCTTTGTGCTAATATGGGCGTTGTCAGCTGGAGCTATCCTCAAAACGAGAGCCTAAGAGATTTAATTGAAAATTTAAAACTATATCCTATTACAATATTACCCTCATTATCCCAAACTCAAAAACAAATACTTTTGGATAACCATATAGTTTTAGTACGAGATATTTGCAAAAACAAAGATAATTTAAATGTTTTAGAAATTGACAAAGAAAAAAGAACATCTGTTATTCAGGAGGCAGAACTTATCTGTAAAAATCAATAAGAAACTTGTGTAAGTTTTGCTCTTTCGTATTTATCCGCCATGTATCCGTTTGGTACAGTTTTTAATTTTGGAGCGTAGAGCAAAAAACCGTTTCTAATTGTGTGATCTCCGTGTTTTTCATTTATTTTATCTATTACTTCCAAAAGCTTATGATTTTTTTGACTATCCTCAAATAATGAAAGAGTTGTGTTAAAACTGTCTTCAAGACCACAAGCTCCAACACTTATTCTTCTAATGTAGTCATTTTCTTCTAAAACAAAATTATTTTCTTTAAGTATTAAAAGAATAACTTCAAAAAGAGTTTTCCCGCTTTCAAAATATTGGGAAACTGTTTTTCGTCCATGCACGGATTTGCTTCCCGAAAGATATATAAATGCAGTCTTGGCAAATTTATTTAACCTGCGAAGCTTTAAGGATACTTCTTCGCACAGTTCATAGACGTTTTGGAAAATAACTTTCTTATCATATGTGTTTTGGGGAAGACAATAGTTTCTTCCAACTGATTTTGTTTCATCGGGGATATAGTAGGGGACAACGGGATTTTGATCTATTCCTTTACCTAAGGAATATAAAAAATGTCCTTCAACGTCTTTAAACTCCCTGATTAAAAGATCAAGCGGCGCTTTCCTTAATTGCAGCGGAGTATGAATTCCAAGTTTTTTAAGTCTTATTGCGATTCTTTCTCCAATTCCGCAAAAATCAGTTAATTTACATTTTGCATAAACTTCATCTAGATTGTTTCCATTAATCTCTAAAAAACCGTTTGGCTTATTTATTCCAGATCCTAGCTTTGCCAAAAG
Organism: uncultured Gammaproteobacteria bacterium; assembly: GCA_964460145.1. Lineage (GTDB taxonomy): Bacteria > Patescibacteriota > Microgenomatia > Levybacterales > UBA12049 > JACQHJ01. Next base: position 5,441 of record CAYWPH010000015.1, read on the forward strand.
CTTGTTATACGACATTCCAACCGAAACCGTAATATATTCTCCAATCTCATCTCTAATTCTTGTCTTAATTCTTTTTATCAGTTCAAGATTTCCTCCAAACAGATCTTTAGTCTGCGTAATATCGATAAAGACTTCATCTAATGAGAAAAGCTCGACAAATGGGGAATAGTCTTTGCAGATATCTAAAAACTTTTGCGTAATCTCCCAATATTTCTCAAAAGAAGCTGAGACAAAAATAAGATCAGGAACAATTTGTACAGCCTCCCATCTTATGCTTGGAGATTTAATTCCCAGTTTTTTAGCTTCCCTGCTTGCTGCGATAATACAGTTTCTTCCGTTTTGAGCAGTAACTGCAATTGGTTTTCCTCTTAGCTTTGGATTAAACTGTTGCTCGCAAGATGCAAAATATGAGTCAAAATCTATATGTAGAATGGTTTTTTGCATAATTTTTCCCTTATACTAGTATCCAGAATAAATACATTTTGAGGATTTTCTTTAAAAGTATTAAGGGCAGCATAGAACTAGATTAATAGAAAATTATGCGAAAGTAAATAGAATTAAATACGACAAACCAGGTCAGTTTAAGATTTGGGGATTACTTAAAACCTCTTATTTTGGGGCTTACCAATGCTCTGAAAATATCTCCTTTGGAAATGATTCCTATTAAATTATTGTTTTTGTCAACAACAGGAAGTCTGCTTATGTGATTTATTTTCATTATTGACTCTGCTTTTAATATTGGATCTTCTATATGGATTGATATTACTTTTTTACTCATTACATTTTTAATCTTTTTAGTCAAAACATTTTTTGCTCTTTTCTCCATTGCTTCAAAGTCTCTTTCATGCACATAATCTTCCATCAGCTCTCCTATTGTTGGGAATAATTGGGAGAGAATATCTTGCTGGGTAATAAAACCGACTAGCTTTTTATTTTTACCAAAAACAACAGCAAGACCTCTGTGATGATGTCCGAAAATAAGCTTAGAAGCATCTAAAAGCGTAGAATCAGGAGTTATGAAGTCAACTTTTTTTTTAACAATAGACAAGACTTTCATGCACTTATTATACTACTTTTAAATTTTACTATGGTATAATATCAAGGCAGCGACAAGCTGCTTTTATTATGGATAACTTCACTTCAGATAAAATTAGAAATGTGGCTGTTATTGCCCATGTTGATCATGGAAAAACAACTCTTGTGGATTTCATGCTTAAACAGTCCCATACATTTAGGGAAAATGAGGCTGAAATGAACCAGACTACAATTTTAGACTCAAATCCACTTGAGCGGGAACGCGGAATTACAATTCTAGCTAAAAATACAGCTATATATTACAAGGGATACAAGATTAATATTATTGATACTCCAGGCCACGCTGATTTTTCCGGTGAAGTGGAAAGAACACTTAATATGGCTGACGGTGCACTCCTTATTATTGACGCCCAGGAAGGACCAATGCCCCAGACTAAATTTGTTTTAAAGAAAGCTTTAGAGCTTGGCCTTAAAATAATAGTTGTCATAAACAAGGTTGATAAAACGCTAGCTGATATAGGGAAAACTATTGAAAAAACCCATGATTTGTTTTTAGAAATTGCAACAGATACAGAACACCTGGATTTTCCAACGTTTTATGCCATAGGACGAGAAGGAAAAGCTTCTAAGAATCTAGGAGAAGTAGAAAGTTCAATAACCCTAGAACCAATTCTAGATGAAATTATTGAGTTTATTCCTGCACCTAATGTAGATAGAGGAGACTTCCAGATGCTTGTAACAAGCCTTGATTACGACTCACATAAAGGAAAACATATTATTGGAAGAATTAAAAGAGGAAATCTTGTTAAAGGACAATCTTTGGTTTTAATTGGAAGTAATGGACAAAAAACAAACGGAAAAGCAGAAAGTATTAGAGTATCCCACGGCCTTAAAAAAATTGAAGTAGAAAGCGTAGTAGCCGGAGATATTGTTGATATAACTGGGGTTTCCAATGCAACAATTGGAGATACGCTAGCTGATGCCAAAAATCCTCAGGAATTACCAAGAATTGAAGTGGAAGAACCGACAATTAGAATTACAATGTCTGCAAATACTTCTCCAATGGCAGGAAAAGAAGGAAAGTTTACAAATTCAAGACAAATTCACGAAAGGCTTACTAAAGAGCTGGAGACCAATATTAGCTTAAGGATGCAACAGGATGGAGAGAAATTTATTCTTTCAGGTAGAGGAGAGCTTCATTTATCAATTCTTATTGAAACCTTAAGAAGAGAAGGATATGAGTTCCAAGTCGGAAAACCTGAAGTTATTTTAAAAGAAATTGACGGAGTAAAAATGGAACCTGTTGAAGATTTAATGATAGATATTCCTGATGAATTTTTAGGTACAGTAACTTCAGAGCTTGGCTCAAGAAAAGGACAGATGACAAATATGTTTTCTGATGGAAAAGGAAATACAAAGGTGGAATATAGGATACCTTCTAAAAATACACTTGGAATTAGAAGCGCTTTACTTACCAATACAAAAGGAACTGCAGTCATAAACAGTATTTTTGATAAATATGAACCGTTAACTCCTGCAATTGATCAAATTAGAAACGGTGTACTTATTGCTTCAGAGACAGGCACAGCCCTCCATTATGGATTAGACAACGCACAGCAAAGAGGAATTACTCTTATTGAACCCGGTACTAAGGTTTATGAAGGAATGATTATTGGAGAAAACAGCAGAAAAGAAGATATAGAAATAAATGTAACTAAAGAGAAAAAGCAAACAAATATGAGAGCTTCAACATCTGATGTTAATTTAGGATCACTAACTCCGGCAATTGTTATGAGTTTAGAGCAATGTCTTGATTTTCTGGAAGATGATGAATTGTTAGAAGTTACCCCGCAAAACCTAAGACTACGAAAAAAATACCTTACCAGACTTGAAAGAGTAAGACAGCAAAGACAAACAAATTAAAGCTCTGAGATAATCTGGTCAAGATTGGAAAAATCTTCTACTACGTATTTCGCTCCTGTTTTTAGCAGTTTTTCCCTAGACAACGTTCCTATTCTAGCAATACTTAAAATATCTAATTTGTTGGCAATATCAATATCTACCAAAGTATCACCAACAAAAACAGCTTCTTTTGTAAAAGCTTCAAATGGAACTCCAAAATAATTGGCGGCCTCTCTAAAATGGGGCTCACCCTTTTTAAATTCAGGCTCATTTGGCTTTATCCCTGCAAAGAAATCTACATATTGAATAATCCCCGTTCTTTCCAAATCTTCTTTTGTGATTATTTCTCTCTGTCCGGAAGAAACGAAAATAAAAAAATTATTCTTTTTGAGTTCTCTTAAAACCCGTCTTACTTCAGGGAATAGATTACCCTTAACATTCTTGCCTAAGCTATAAGCAATTTCTTCTGCCTTTTGAAATATATAGGTTTGAGAAAAAATTCTATTGTGTTTTTGAAAAACTGCTGCAAGCTGAATGGCAGTCGGTATTCCCGCCATTTTTATAAAAACTTCTGTTGCTTCTTTGCTATCAATACCAAATTGTTCGTTAATCAATCTGCCCCATTCGAGAGAATAGCCATCAAAATCATCAATTAATGTTCCATCTTTATCAAATCCTACATATTTTATTCGTCCTTGAAGTAATTTTTTTGATATTTTCTTTTGGTAAACCATATAACCTTTATGTTATTACAATATAAGTAAACTTGAAAGAGTAAGACAACAAAGAATATAATACGCCCCATGACTGAATCTTCCTTACCAGTAGATATACAAAGAGTACTTTCTGAAGCAGAAAGAGAACGGTTAAAGACAGATATCTTGGATACAGCTATTGAGGAAAGATTCCATCTTGTTTATGCGCATCTACGTGAAGTAGAAGCCTTTATTTCTAATGGAGTTGATCTAATCCAAAGACTTGAAGAAGCAACCTATCAAAGACATCCACAAATCCATACTGACACCGATGTCATATACATTGACTCTGGACCTGGTCCATATAGCTACCATATGCTTGAAGAGGGGAAGACAGATCTTGACGACAAAAATTACCATAAATGGCAATGGTCAAGAAAAATGGATAGGGCAAGAATTAGAACTGCATATACTCTTGCATCATTGATTACAGCAAAAAGGATACAAGAAGAAACAGGCACAATAAAGCCTCTCCAAACACTTTCTGAAGAAGATTTTGCAAAGTACGGTCCATATTTAATGTATACATCTGTTGATTGGCAGGCATCGCATGTCAAACACGCCCTACAAATTGCAAGACAAAATGGTTCTTTTAGAATACCTGATGAGAAATTGGTTATGTATAAGCATTTTACAAATAGTAACGGGGAAGTAAGACCTATTGTTCACACCGAGGACCAGATGGAGGGACTGATTCTACCCAATAACCCGAACGGCAGTAAACCAAGAAGGGCTGTTATAGTATCCCATCCCGCACATTTTGTAAGAATTGTATCTGTATTAGGAAAATACCCGGGCGTAATACCAAATGAAACAACCTTACAACTTTTTCCAATACCTACTCCTAAAGAAGCTGTTATTCCATATGCTACCGCTGAATTATTGGGTACCATACCTACAATACTGGTAAAGCAAAGAGCCAGTTTTGCTCCATATACAAATTATCAAATATAAGAATTTTAATAGGTTGTTATATGTACTCTGGATTGATCAACAATTGCAGGATACTGAAGTTGGGTCTTAATCTGTACTTTATACAGCTTATTCCCACTATCCAAAGAAATAGGGCTTGAGGCCATAAATACAGAAGAAGAATTTCCATTAAAGGTAACCTCTGAATTCCAAACAGGATGGTTATCTGTTGCATTGTATAACCTTACACTTGCAGTTTCGTTGCCCGTTGGAACATGTAAAGAAACTTCAAAGACTACACTCTTAATACTGTTATATCCATTACTGTCAATTGACGCCTGAAGTCCTGCCACATCCTTCCAGTCTAAAGAACTGCCTGATCCTGATCCAAAAGGAATATAATATTCTTTTGTTGTAGAAGAAGTTTTTTGATCTGAGGCAGGAGCTTTAGTTGGAGTAGGAGAAGAAGTAATAGCCAGAGTAGGTTTATTTAATTTCCCTATTTCTTCATTTATTAATGCCTTGCATTCGTTTAAACAAGCAGTATTCTCCAATGATTGATTGGAAATCGGAGCAGAGATTATTTTCTCAATTGTCTTTATGCTTGTCCCTTTTGCAATTATTAAATCAAGATATAAAAGGTTAATAAGGATAACGAAAAGAATTATAAATATTAAATTTTGCCTAGAAAACATTTTCTTTATAAAATCAGACTTGTTCTCGTTAGGGGACTGCTCAATAAGCTCGCCGCTTTCCATACTTTAACTGTAGCTTAAGCAGTACGAGGAGTCAAATTATGACAGTTTTTGTTTTAGTACAGAAGAATCCCACAGCACAAATTCTATTCGAGGATCTTCTACTACGTGTCTTCCTACTGGTTCTCCAAAAACACTACTAAAATCAGCTATTACTTTTGTCGCTGCATCCGCTTGTCCAGATACTGAAAGAGAACAAATAGTCATTACTAAGGGCAAGGGCATCCGTTCTTTAGAAAGTATAAAATGAGCACCTGCCTCAGTTGACTCCCATACTTGGTGCTGTTCGGCAATTTTATAGAGCGGCTTAATGGGCAGACCATTAAATCTTCTTTTTATTTCATTTGGATCTGGCATAAATACGGGGCAGGATATAGGTAGTTTAGCATACGATGTCAGGAATTATTATAGCACGCTCCCACGAAAAGAGTTGGCATTTTATAAATCCTCTTTTGCTAGTCTTTAATCTATGACTAAAACTAGCAATTCTATTATATATTTCGTAGAATGGATATTATGAAATTTGTAGATAAAACTATAAGCATGGAAGAGTTAAAAGATCTATCTCAAAGAATGTTTGGCGGATTAGTAAAGGTGGTTGTTGATATTAAAAAAGAAACAATGGTAATAGATTCCGCAATGCATGCAGATGAAGAAAAGTTTCTTTTAGACAGAGGTTCACACCAAGACGATCTATGGGGAATTAATCTTTACCCTGAACTTACCGGAGACGACTTCATTGAATTTGACTCGATGATTAATCTTAGACCTCGACTAAATAATTTTTCAAGAGGTATTGAAGACGAAAAAATAAGAGATAAGATTATTGAAATAGTTAATAAACTAATTATAAGATGAGCAACATATTTCACACTAAACTTGCTTCACGCTGGAACAATTTTTCCATTTTGGAACAAATGTCAAATGTGGGAGCCGAGGTTGGGAGAACTATATCATGGACTAAAAAAGGAAATGAGCAAATGGCTAAAAATGCACTCTATCGTGCCCTAGAACTAATCGATTTTACAATTGAGGACCCAAAAAATAAAAACTCACTAAAAGAAATCTTAAGAATGAGAGAACTAATAGTTGATTATTTTGTTGGAGACAATATCTATAAATCAAACGATGATGATTGGAATAAATATTTTTACTACTTTAACTTTGCTGCAAGAAATATCAGATAGTTAGACTAGGCTAAAAAGTTTGGGGTCGTTTAGCACACGATGTCAGGACTTACTACAGTACTTTACAACTTCAGGAAATAGAGTTTTATAAAACAGCGTTTGCAGTTCTATATTGAAAAAGGTTTTATCGTAGCGGTTGGTTTAAATCTTCTTGACTTATTAATTTAAATTCTTCATCTTTATCAGGAGGTTGAAAATGTTTCCAGTATTGATTAAACGATTCTTCGTCAATCGTAAAAGAATCAACAGGAGGATTTTCATTCCGTTTGAGAGTTCGCGCCTTCATAATCTCAAGAGGTGCTTCAATATAATAAAGTTTTGGGATAGCGCCCACTTTTTTTACTTTTTCTCTGATTGCATCTCGGTGCTCTTTTACCCAAAATCCTTCATCAATAACAACACTTATTCCTGCTTTTAAACATGCGAGCGCCATATCAGTTGCAAGGGAAGCCATTTTATTATCATATTCTTCAAATTTGTCTTTAGGAGGAGTATTGCCAAATACTCTCACCATCCACTCATCTTTAGTGAATCTAACAGCTCCTGTTTCTTTTTCAAGTTTTCTCGCAAATGTTGTTTTTCCTGAACCGATGAAGCCTATGATAATATGTGCGATTGGTTTATTATTTCTCTGCATAAGAGTAATTATAGCACGAGGCTCTAATCTTCATTAAAGGATATTAAAAACTGAGGCTAAAAAACTTGGGGTGGAAGACGGGTGCTGCCCCCGCTACTTCCTGGACCACAACCAGGCGCTCTACTGTTGAGCTACATCCACCATGGTGACCCTGGAGGGAATCGAACCCCCAACCTGGTGCTTAGAACGCACTCGCTCTATCCGTTGAGCTACAGGGCCATTACTTTGTATTCTACCAAAAATCGTCGATTATTTCGACTCCATGCCGGCAAGGTTAGCAGCTTTTTTAGATTTGAAGAAAAAATAGCCCACTATTGCAAAGGTTGTGACGGGGGAGAACCAGCTTGGAATATGGTATCCGAAGCTATCTATTAACATAATAAAACCTAAGAATAATACTGAATACATTGCTCCGTTTTTTAGATAAATATACTTTTTAATTCTATCAATGTTTGAAATAGTAACTTGTCTAACAACAATTGCGCCAAGTCCGTTTCCAAGCAAAATCAATGGCACTACCATGGTAAAAGCAAATGCTCCTAAAACTCCGTCTATAGAAAAGGTTGCATCAATTGCTTCTAAATAAAATATTTTTGCAATATCTGATTTACCTGAGCTCATAAGAGATTTTTCCTGCTCCTCCGCATTTTGTTTAAAACCGTTTGTAATAAAAAAGACAGTTGAACCTACAACTGCACCAAGTGCAAGATTAGGATCCCTTTCTAGTGCTGCCCAGACAATTACGGTTAAAAATATAGAAACAACTGCATAAAACCAGACACTGTGTCTATGAACAAAAGCTTCTCCTCTAATACCATAATGTTTGGGCTCTACAAAAAACCAATGGAAAAACAAAAATATTAAAAATACTCCACCTCCGATTAAAAGAATTGGAGCAGATTTTTCTATCGATTCAACAACTTTCGGATCGCTGCTAAACGAAGCAAGCAGTGCTCCAATTGGACCTAATGATGGATTGACCAAAAAGACAATAAACCAGGGGAGTAAACCTCTTACCAAAAAAACAGAGGTTAATATTCCCCAAAATAGAAACCAGCGCCTGGCTTTTTTACCCATTGTGGACAAAACTTCGGCGTTTATTATTGCATTGTCTATACTGCTGATTGTTTCAAATAGCATAAGACCGGCAACTATTAAAAGAATTGAGAAAATTTCCATTCCTTTATTTTACTACTATTTTGTCTTTTGTTGTATAATCGAGTTGAATTCATCCGATATGAGTAAAAAACTTATTGAAAAAATTATTCCTGTTTTTTTAACAGTACTTACTTTTTTTGTTCTATCTACGCTTTTATACGGCGTTTTACTAGTCTTGGACTCACTCCATCTACAATACCCGATTATTTTGGATTTTAGAAAAAGGGAACTTCTATTTGGAATTTTAATATTTCTAAAAACTGCAATTGATTTTGCCATTTTTATGGGCAATCTTATGCATACAAACCCAGGTTGGAAGAAAAAGATTGCAATTGCCTTTGGAACTTCAATTGGAAATGCCTTTGGAACTTTTCTAATACTTACCGTCTGGACTTTGTTTAAAGAAATACCAGCTCTTATGGTTATTTCAATTCTTTTCTCAAGTGTAATTTTATTAAAACTATCTGAAGAAAGTTTTGAATTGTTTTTAAAACAGAAAAAAAGTTTTATAAAAATAAGAATGCCTGTTGGATTACTTCAAAACCAACTTGATTTTGTAAACAACCTATTTAGACCAATTTTGAAATTTTTTGTTCCAGACCTAAATCTAACCAGAACAAAAAAGCTTTCTTTTATAAACTTAATTGTTTTTTCATTTACAATTCCATTTATATTGGGAATTAATGACTTTGCGGGATATATTCCTATTTTTGAATATGTAAATGTCTTTGGCTTTACTCTAGGCGTAATGTTTGGACATATGTTACTTACAATAGGATTGTTTATGCTTCCTAAAAAAACAGTTAGTGTTGTAAAACATCCAATAGTATTAATCGGAGGAGGGTTGGCATTTTTAGGAATAGGTATTTTTGGATTCTACGAAGCAGTTAAAATTTTAATTTCAATAATATGAGCTCCTTACCTATTTTATACGAATTACAGCCAGAATTAGCCTCGAAAACAAAGACACCAGCTTAGGGAATCAATTCCTTCACACTTATCCTCTTTTGATTGAGCTGTGTTTTTGCAATTTTTCTTGCATAACTTGTGAATAGTAGGAATTAAGAGAAATAGTTCATCATAAGCATGACAAAGTAAACCTAAGTTAACGTTGAGGAGAGACTAGCTTTTCATATACCTTCAAATACTCCTTAGCCATTCTGTTTGCTGAAAATGATTCTTCCACAACACTACGGCAATTACTTCGCATTTCTTGGTATTCCTTTTTTGGCATTGAATAAATTTTATTTATTGCCTCACATAATCCATCAATACCGGTCTTTTTAACTATCCAGTCTCCTCGTATATCGTTATCTGATGGGTTGACTATAAATCCTGTCTTTCCGTCTTTGATGATTTCAGGTATAGAACCTCTGGCAAACGCCACCACAGGAGTACCGCAAGATAAAGATTCAATTAATACCAGTCCAAACGGTTCTTCCCACTGTATTGGAAAAAGAAAAAGCTTACTTGATTGATAATGAGTGATCAAATCAAGCCTATCCTTGTCAAACTCAACAAGAATATTATCATCAGCTACACTATGCTTCAGATCTGCCACTTGTTTATTAAGCCATTCCATATATTCTTCCTTTTTGAGAGTAAAAATTTTGGCTTTCCTTTTTGTCTTTTTTAATACCTGAAATACTATACTTAAACCCTTATTAGGAATTCCTCTACCGGCCCACATTATACTTTCTCCACCTAGGGGATTAAATATAAACTTATCTGTTTCTATTCCATGATAAATTGTAGCCTTGTAATTTAAATCGGGGAAAAACTTCCTCTGAGCATTACTAATAGATACAAAATATATATTTTTATAACTCTTAAAAAGAGAAAAATATTTATTAATATATTCTGCATCATGCGTATAGTGCATGGTAATTAGTATTGGTTTTTTAACAAAAGGCGCAAACGGTAAAGCAATATCTCCATCTCCGATATTGATATGATACAAATCAAAATTGTCTTGCATCGAAAAAGCCTTGGAAATAAGTGCCAGCTCAAAGATAATATGTTTATCCTTTTGAAGAATACTTTTGTTTGAAACTGAAGAATGATAGTCAACGCTTTCAATTTTAACCGGTAAGTCAGAATCTCCCGAGGCAAAAGCAGTAATATCAAGATTTTTGTCTTCTTTAACCAAATTATTGATCAAAATATAATCAAAGATTTCTGTTCCTTTTTTACTAGCTTTGGTAATACTGATGAAATTTGAGCAAACTATGGCAATCTTCATATATTAATAATGGTTTTTAAAAGCTCTGCTGACCACCTGTAGATATTATAGTTTTTAACTACTTCTCTCATTCTCTTCATTTTCTTAGTTTGTTCTGAAGGTGATAATTCTAAAGCTACTTTTATAGCTTCTGCTGTTTGTTCCCCGTTATAAGGATTAACAATTAATGCATCCTTAAGTTCTCTTGATGCTCCTGTAAATTGACTTAAGATAAGCACCCCTTTATTATCGCTCCTTGCTGCTACAAATTCTTTTGCAACTAGATTCATCCCATCATGTAGTGATGTCACAAGGCAAATATTTGCCAATTTATAGAACTGGTCAATTTCCTCACGAGAGTGGTGTCTTTTGAAAAGCAGTATCGGTTTCCATCCATTTTTTCTAAAAAGATTATTTATTCTTTCTACTTCTTTATCTACATCTTCACTAAATTTTTGATATTGTTTTATTTTGCTTCTTGAGGGTGCAGCAATTTGTAAAAAGGTAAAATTACTTATATATGTTGGATTCTTTTTAAGAAAGATTTCTATTGCCTTCAGTCTCTCCAGGATACCTTTGGTATAATCCAATCTATCCACTCCCACACCGATATATTTTGTTTTAACATTTAAGCTTTTTAAAAGCTTCTTCGAGTCAAAATTAGTATCTTTATTCTTAGAAGGGCTAGGAAAAGCAATGCTGATTGGAAAGGCTTTAATATAAGAAGTATGACTTTGTCTGGTGATTGTCAGTTGTTCAAAATCAAGAAGTGATTCAATCTCTCTGCTGACTGTTTCAATAAAGTTGTTGCAGTGCAATTGAGTCTGGAAACCAATCAGATCTGCTCCCAATATTCCGTCTATAATCTCTTTTTTCCATGGACAGACGCTAAAGGATTCAGAATTAGGCCAGGGGATATGCCAAAAAATTCCAACACTTGCATCAGGCCTGCTATTTTTTATCATTCTGGGTACTAAGGCAAGCTGAAAATCCTGAATTAAAACAATAGGACGCTCAATATTTTTTATTTCAGAGAGGATATTTTGAGCAAATTTACCGTTTACTTTTTTATACTCTTCCCAGTCTTCTTTTTTAAAAGTAGGTCTGGTATAGGCTATATGGCAAAGTGGCCATAATCCTTCATTGGAAAAACCGTAGTAATATCCTGCTTCTTCCTTTTCAGTCAACCATACTCTTTTGAGCGTATATTTGGGTTCATCTGGAGGCACTTTTAACTTATCGTCTTTATCAACTGTCAGTCTATCTGCATTACCGCTTCCTTGGGCAATCCACATTCCTCCGCAGGCTTGCATAATTGGCTCAATTGCGGTTACCATTCCGCTAGCAGGAACATAATAGTTAATATCTCTTCCGTTCTTTGTATGGATATAGGGCTCCCTGTTGGAAACCATAAAGATAGTCCTGCCTTTTAAAACATCTTTAACAAATACTTTCAATCTTTTTTCTGTCCAAGGAGAGTCAAATTTTT
>CAYWPH010000016.1:0-16608 GCA_964460145.1 uncultured Gammaproteobacteria bacterium
TATTTATTTTCCGAAACCAATGGTTTACAAAAAATATCATTGAAGAAATACCCATATCAAGACCACTTCTTGCCTATACTTTTGAAAACTTGAAAAAAACAAATTTCCCAAAAAGCCAAATAACTTTCGGTCCAGTTATAAGTGAAAATACTGATTACTTTTCTCAAATGTTCTATTTTTCCACTCCCAAAACTCCGGGAGGAAAAATTATGCAAAAAGTTAGCGGGCTTGCAAATATTCCCAAAAAAGAGGGGAAATATCCGGTGATTGTGATGTTTCGCGGTTTTGTTCCGGATGATATTTATAAACCGGGGGTCGGAACGCAGCCCACAGCTTCTGTTCTTGCAAGAAGCGGTTTTATCACACTTGCTCCCGACTTTTTAGGCTTTGGGCAATCAGCCAGCCCATCGGCAGAGCCGTTTGAAAACAGGTTTCAGACGTATATCAGCTCATTGACACTTTTATCATCCCTGCCTTTATTAAATGAGGGTTTAAAAGTCGGGTATTTAGGAACAATTTCCGCAAATTTGGAAAACGTTGGAATTTGGGGACACAGTAACGGCGGACATATTGCTTTATCAATTCTGGCAATAAGCGGAGTAGATTACCCGACGGTACTGTGGGCTCCTGTTTCCACTTCTTTTCCTTATTCCATTTTATATTATACCGACGAATATGATGACCAAGGTAAGGCACTTAGAAAAAATCTTGCAGGTTTTGAAAATATTTACAATACTGATTTGTTTTCTCCCGCAAATTATTATAACTGGATTAAAGCGCCAATAGAAATTAACCAAGGGACCAAAGACCGGGAAGTTTTGTACTGGTGGTCGGATGAACTTGTCGCAAAACTTGAAAAAGCTAATATTTCCGTAACCTACTTTACTTATCCCGGGGCGGATCATAATTTAGGGCCAAGTAGTTGGTCGGATGCGGTTTTAAACACGGTTGATTTTTATAAGAAGGAATTTTCAAAATGATATAATAAAAACCTAAATAATGAATAAGATACCAAGAGTTGTAACAATTGGAGGAGGAACAGGAAGCTACGTAGTCTTAATGGGGCTTAAAAAATATCCATTAAAATTAACAGCAGTCGTAACGATGTCTGACAGTGGTGGGTCTAGTGGAAAATTAAGAGATGAACTTGGTGTTTTGCCTCCTGGTGATGTAAGGCAGTGCTTGGTAGCGCTTGCTGAATCTTCAAAATTACTTCGCGAAATGTTTAATTATAGATTTGAAGAGGGAGGGCTTAGGGGTCATAGTTTTGGAAATATTTTTCTTTCAACTTTTGCAAAACAGACTGGTAGCATGAAAAAAGCAATTTCTGAAGTTGGGAAAATTCTAAGAATAAAAGGAAATGTAGTTCCTTCGACTTTTACTAAAAGCGATTTATGCGTAGAACTTGAAGATGGCACAAAAATTATTGGAGAAACTCATATAGATGTTGTTGAAAAAAAGGAAAAAAGGGCAAAAATTATAAAAGCATATTTGTCACCAAAAGCAACTATGAATGAAGACGCAGGGCTTGCTATTGAAAAAGCAGACTTTATTTTAATAGGGCCAGGAGATTTATATACAAGTATAATTCCAAGTCTTTTGGTAAAAGGCTTGCCTAAGGTAATCAGGAATTCAAAAGCAAAGAAAATATTTGTCATGAATCTTATGACAAAATATGGACAGACAACAAGGTATAGCGCAAAAGACCACCTCAAAGATTTAGAAAAATACCTTGGAAAAAATGTTATAGAGTATATTTTAGTTAATTCAAAAATGCCAAGAGAGAAAACTCTTTATTGGTACAAAGAGTTTGAAGAATTTCCAGTAAAAGATGATTTAGATTTTTCTAAGAATATTAAAATCATCAGAAAAAATCTAATAAAAGATATATTAATTCCTAAAGATAGCACTGATGAGCTTAGAAGAAGCATGATAAGACATGATTCAGAAAAATTAGCCGCAGAGATTATAAATATAATTACGGATTTAATTTAACCTCGAAAAAGTAATATTTAAACTCATAGCTTTCTTAAAATAGCAAAAGATATATAATAATAGATAAATGTTTCCTATGTTTTTTATTAAGCCTCTTGATGATATTTTAAACAAAATCACAATGTATAGATTGGTTTTGTATTTTCTTATCTTTCTTTGGGCTGTAGCATTTGTTATAAGTTTTTTTAACCTTTTCCCATTTACTTTTCTCGAGTTATTAATGTCAACTGCAATAGTAATTTCAGTCTCTTTTATTTCAAATAAAGTTTTTGCAAAGATTTTTAATACATTTACAAACCTTGAATCTGTTTATATTTCAGCTTTAATTTTAATTTTAATAATTACTCCCGCAAGAACGACTCAAGAATATATATTCATAATTTTAGCTTCAATTTTCGCGATGACATCAAAATATATTTTAAATATCAACAAAAAGCATATATTTAATCCAGTCGCGATTTCCGTATTAATAGCGTTTTTATTTATGATAGGGGGAGCAAGTTGGTGGGTTGGTACCAGCGTAATGTTTATCCCGCTTTTATTTGGTTTAATTATAGTAAGAAAGATTCAAAGATTTAGTTTGGTTTTTAGTTTTATAATTATTTCGATATCAGCAATTGTCTTATTTAGTTTAGTTAGTGGGTTTGATACCTTTCTAATTTTGAAAAATACACTTCTGGAATCACCGCTTTTATTTTTTGCTTTAATTATATTAACAGAACCTTCGACAACTCCTCCAACAAGAATATTACAAATTTGTTATGGAGTAATTATTGGAATATTGTTCTATCCTCAAATTCATATATCATCTTTCTATTTCACGCCTGAGGCAGCGCTTGTTGCAGGAAATATTTTTTCATATTTAGTAAGTCCTAAAGAAAAATTAGCTCTTTTTCTAAAAGAAAAAATTAGATTATCTGCCGATACTTATGATTTTGTTTTTAATTTAAATAAAAATTTCTCTTTTACTCCTGGTCAATATCTTGAGTGGACATTAGGATTTAAAAATCCTGACTCAAGGGGGAATAGAAGATATTTTACAATTGCATCTTCTCCTACGGAAAAGGATTTGCGAATTGGTATTAAATTCTATCCTAACTCAAGCAGTTTTAAGAAAAATCTTTTTTCTTTAAATAAAGGAGATAAGATTATTGCAGGAAATTTAGCAGGAGATTTTGTTTTGCCAAATGATGAAAACAAAAAAATTGTTTTTATTTTAGGCGGAATAGGAATAACGCCTTTTAGAAGTATAGTTAAGTACCTATTAGATAACAATAAAAAAATATCAGCTGTTGTGTTTTATTCAAATAAAAGTAAGTCAGATATTGTTTATAAAGAGTTATTAGATGAGGCAGAAAGTAAATTGGGTATTAAAACAATTTATAATTTAACAGACTTAGAAAATGTTCCAAAAGATTGGCATGGTGAAAAAGGAAGATTAAATGAAAATATAATTAAAAAACATGTTCCTGACTACAAAGAGAGATTTTTTTATCTTTCGGGTCCTCATGCAATGGTAGCTGGTTTTGAAGAAGTATTACATGCAATGGGAATAAGACCAACAAATATTAAAAAAGACTTTTTCCCAGGATACGTTTAAAGTTTGTTATAATTTAATTATGAAGAAGAAAAGATGGTTTAAAGAATTTGGATGGGTATACATCCCTATTAAATGGCAAGGATTTTTATTAACTGGTTTTATACTTTTATTTAGTATAAATATTTTTATTGTTGTAGATGCAAATTCTCATTCAGTAAGCGATACATTATTTGGAATTTTTCCTTATGTAGTACCTGCACTAATAATTTTGTATTTAGTAGCGGTTAAAAAATCTAAAGCTCGAAAATAATACTTTTAATTCTTATATTCTTTTTTAACTTTACTTGAATATTTTCCTAGAAGTTTTTTAACTTTTGGATTTATAACAAACCTACAATATGGATAATCTTTATTTCTCTCATAATAATCTTTGTGGTAATTCTCAGCTTCAAAAAAGTTAGTGAATGGAGTCATTTCAGTTACAATTGGATCTCTATAAACGTCTTGTTTTTCTAAGCTCTCTTTAGATTTTAATGCCATATCTTTTTGTTTTTGGTTATGATAAAAAATGGCAGATCTATATTGTGTTCCAACGTCATTCCCTTGTCTATTTAGCGTTGTTGGATCATGCGTATACCAAAAAACATCAAGTAATGTTTCAAATGAAATAATTGATGGATCAAATTCAATCTGAAGGCTTTCTGCGTGAGCGGTTTCTCCACTGCAAACTTGATCGTAACTTGGATTATCAACGGTTCCACCGCTATAGCCTGGTTTTAATGAGATAACTCCTTTAAGTCTTTTAAAAATTGCCTCAGTGCACCAAAAACATCCATTGGCAAAAGTAGCTACTTCTTTATTCATAAACCTAGTTTAGCAAAAAACTATAACATCTTGCTTTTTTAATTAAATCCATATAACCTATCACTATGAGTTCCGTACTGGTCAATTGGATAGTTAGCGCAATGGTTATTTTTAGCATTGCCTATATACTCCCTGGCACTACTGTAGTTGATTTTACTGCTGCATTAGTTGTTGCACTTGTTTTAGGAATAATAAACGCATTGCTTAAGCCAGTGCTTTTGATACTCACGCTTCCAATAAATATTTTAACCCTTGGTCTTTTTACTTTTATTTTAAATGCACTTTTAATAATACTAGTAAGTAACATTGTTCCGGGTTTTATAGTTGATGGGTTTCTAGCGGCATTAATTTTTGGTATAGTATTATCTGTTATAAATACGGTAGTGCATAATTTGTTACCATAAGCTATGCCAAAAAATCTAATACCTTTTTTAATTATTGGAGTAATTATTGCAGCTGGAGCATTGGGTATTTATTTTATTTTAAATCAACAAGCTCCAGCAGTAGAAATAAAAAAAAATCCAGAGGAAGAACCTATGAAATTTATACAAGAACAAAATCAAAATCAACAGCAGAATTCAACAAACCATCCTCAATCAGTAAGTTCAACATCGGCGGTTACTCAATTAAGGATTGAAGATGAAAAGCTCGGAGACGGTTCTGAAGTAAAATCAGGAGATACTATAGTTATTCACTATACAGGAACTTTAGAGAATGGACAAAAGTTTGATAGTTCCCTAGATAGAGGACAACCTTTTGAAACACAAATTGGGGTAGGGAAAGTTATAAAAGGATGGGATCAGGGAGTAATTGGAATGAAGGTTGGTGGGAAAAGAAAACTTACTATCCCACCGGATCTTGCTTACGGGGAACAGGGAATAAAAGGGGCAATTCCTCCAAATGCAACTCTTATTTTCGAAATGGAACTTTTAGAAATTAAATAGTTTTGATCTTTAAGTCTCCTAAAAAACCAAGTCTTTCTTCAATTTCGTCTATTTTTAAAAGTCCTTGTTGTGCTCCAACTTTTTGTACAACACTTGCTGAATTTAAAGTTCCCCAAATCATTGCATCAATTATAGATTTTCCATTTAAGACTGCGCTTATAAACCCTGCATTATACCCATCACCAGCTCCTGTTTTTTCAACCACATTTACTTTAACAATGCCCAAGTGATAATTATTTCCCGTTTCATCTAAAACAAAAGAACCGTTATCTGAATCCGTGATTATTGCATTTTTAGCTCCTAAACTTTTTAATCCAAACAATAATTTTTTTATATCAGATTTCTCATTTGATAAATCGTTGTCTTTTCCATAAAGAAGTTTCTCAGCCTCCTGTTTATTTAAAAACAAATACTTAGAGTTTTCAATTATTTCCATAACAAGTCTTCCCTTTTCATCTAATTGGAGAGTACCAGGATTAAAAGCAAGGACTGATCCTGTTTTTTTAACAAAGTCTAAAGTATTTTGATATGCGTTTTGCCACAAATTTCCAAGGCTTGTTAGATATACAAATCTTGCAGATGAGTTTTCAATGTTAAAATCGTGGTCTCGATCTACATGTTCAACCAAAAGAGTTCTTTCGCCTTTAAAACTAAGGGAAACAGAAAAAGAGGTTTTTTTATTTGAACTCTGAGATACAAAGGCTGTATTAATATTTTCCAGTTTTAACTTATTAAGAATAAAATTTGAAAATTCATCATTTCCAATTTCTGCACAAAGTCCAGCTTTTTTATTCAGTCTTGAAATTCCAACAGCAGTATTACAGGCATTTCCGCCAATTTCTTTTACATAGTCATCTACATGTATTTTATAGCCATAATCTATTAAAAGTTTTGTTTTTTCTTTATTTAAATCAAAATGTGGATTATCTTCAGGAATTTGCAAGAAGATATCTAAGACTGCATCGCCAACACATAAAATATCAAGCATACTTCTATGTTAACTTAAATGGATAACTGTATTCAATAACTTTAAGTTTGACATAAACCTATAGTTTGGTATAATGAGCTTGTGAGACATACATCAGAAGCAGTAGGAATAAAGCGAGGGCAAAGGTTTATGGGCAGCACAGTTATAGGAGAGCCTTACTATAGAACTCCTAGAAGAGGAAGAAGCGTAGGAGGCGCAGAGCCATTAAGACTAGATATGTCTCATGAGGGAGTAGGTATTCAATCAAATTCTGATGTATTTCCTATGGGAGTTAGGTACTATGACTTTCCTCCAACGATAAGAAAGTTGTCTTGGAGAGGTGGAATACTTGCCACAAGACAAACATTAACTAGAATTTTAGATGATGAGGGTGAGCATATTAGACAAGAGACTGATAGGGGTATTTTCGGACTATATACTGGGATTATTGATAATCCAGGAGGTCCTAAGTGGCTTGATTCAAATAGAGCTATAAAAGCAAGAGATAGGAGAAGAGTCTGTAGATAAACTACATTTTTTCTCCGCAATCTTTTACCGCGCTTACAACTTTTTTAAAGACCTGAGCCTTTTTTGTTAGAGAATATTCAACTTTCGGAGGAACTTGTGCAAATATTTTTTTTGTAATGTATCCTTCTTTTTCAAGATCTTGTAATCTTTTAGATAAAGTTCTGGGATTTATTTTTCCAACCTCTCTTTGAAGCTCGCCAAATCTTTTTGTTCCTTTCAATAGGGAATTTAATATAAGAAGTGTCCATTTGCTTCCAATAATTCTTGCTGCTTTTGATATTTCTAATAAATCTGCTTCCATACTATACTTTTTGTAACTACTTGACATTGTATATTCTTACAATTAAAATGTCAATATGGATAAATGGAATACGCCAGCAGATAAACAAGCAATTGAGGAGACAATTGTTTCACTTAAGAAAAAAAATATAGATGCATATCTTGTAGAAAATAAAGAAGAAGCAAAAAAGAAATTCTTTGAAATACTGCCACAAGGTGCAGAAATTTTAAATAATTCCTCTGTTACCTTAGATGAAATTGGAATATCTCAAGAGATAATGGAATCCGGAAAATATAATTCTGTTAAAAAGCAACTAATGGCAATGGATAGAAAAACCCAAGGAAGAGAAATGCAAAAATTAGGCACAGCTCCCCAGTGGGCAGCGGGTAGTGTTCATGCTGTTTCAAAAGACGGGCAAATAATTATTGCTTCAAATTCTGGTAGCCAGTTGCCTGGTTATGTATACGGCGCTGATCATGTAATATTTGTTATAGGTGTACAAAAAATTGTTGATAATTTCGAAGACGGAATAAAAAGACTTTATGAACACAGTTTAATTTTGGAAAGCGAAAGGATTAAAATTGCTTATGGAATGGATAAGAGTCACATTAGAAGAATATTTACTCTTGTAGAAGAAGCAACTCCGGGAAGAACAACTGTAATTTTTGTAAACGAAGTTATTGGATACTAATAACTTTGACAAATCTCTTCTTTGGTACTAATATTTATATATGAAATTGACTAACTTCTTTTTGGATAAGGTTCTTTTGGAAAAAATAGCATATGCGCATTGTGATATTCCGTGCGGAATATATGATCCTCATAATATGCAGATGGCTGCGCATACAGTAATCAGAATGAATCAACTAATCCAAGAGGTTTCAGCAAGCAGTCCAGAGCCTCCATTTGAAGAGAGGAAAAAAATTATATCTGAGGTGTCAAGATTAACTCACGTTAAAGAAGAACACGGACATCTTGTAGAGGAAGAGCTTGGAACTTTGCAAAATGACTATTTTAAGGAGGAGTATTATGCTAAGTTTGCAAATCTTAGAGAGCTCCTAGAAAAAGCGACTAAACTTTCTGCTAAAGTAAGGCAAGATATTGATATGGAATCAGCTAAAGAATTACTAGAGACAGTTCTACAAATCTCAGAAATATTTTATAGAACAAAGAACGTAACTCCTGTTAGAGTAAAAAGCGTCTATCCAACACAGGGAGAAATTGTAACCTACAAATAATGCTTCTTTTATCAAAGTTTAAAATTTCAGGACATAGTATGGAGCCTGCTTTAAAAAATGGAGATAAAATATTAGCAACTAATTTTTTTTATTTATTTAAGTCTCCCCAAATTAATGATATAGTTATCGTTAAAGACAAAGAAAATATAATCCTTGTAAAAAGGATTATAAATGTCAGAAACAATAGATATATTGTTTTAGGAGATAATAAAAAAGATAGCCTTGATAGTAGGGAATTCGGAAGTATAAAAAGAGATCAGATTTTAGGAAAATTTATTTATAAATTATAATGTTATTATCAGTAATTTTGCTTTCAGTTATTTTATTTCTATTACTTCTTCTTTCTATGGTGTGGCCACCAGATAGTCCTTGGGCACCTTGGTGGAGAACAAATACAAAAACAGCAAAAGCAATCTGTAAATTGGCTAATATTGACAATAAAGACATTGTTTATGACTTGGGCTGTGGTGACGGGGAGGTTTTACTTCAGGCAGCAAAAAGAGGAGCGAAGGGAGTTGGTATAGAAATAGATCCGCTTAGAGTTTTTATTGCAAAGGCAAGAGTATTTATAAATAATTTTAACGATAAGATTATTATTAAAAGAAATAATTTTTTTAATGAAAAATATTCAGATGCAACAGTAATTATTGTTTATCTAGTGCCAAAAACATTGGAGCGTTTAAAAACAAAATTTTTACAAGAACTAAAACCCGGGGTTTTAATCGTAAGCTATAAATACGAAATTGATCTTCCTCTTATCGCATATGACAAAAGGAATGAGATTAGAGTTTATAAAACCCTCTAAAAGCACTTAAAAAGATTAATACGATTTACAATACCTTCTGATTTTACCGGAATGCTATCTAGTAATCTGCAGGATTTTAGAACAAGTTGCTTGTTAAAAATACCATCCACAATTTGTTCGTTAATATTTAGATAAGGATAAAATGCGCCATGGGAGATAATGATTGTTTTAGAGTTTACGGCCTTATTAGTTAGGAATTCCTTGTCAAGAATTTTTTTTGAAAAAAAATATTCATGTGCGTCTCTAACATTTTCAAGCGGCAATACTTTAGTTGTGTTTAGAAGCGCAGGAGTTATGTCGTTTACTCCATAAAGGTAGTTAGGGCGTTCATTGTTAATAATCTGGACTATTTTTCTAAAACCATTAATTTTTTGTAAATCTCTATAGCTTGAAAAATAATTATATGCGCCAATGATCACAAAAACAGTGACTACTGAAAGAATTATCATTTTTTGAAACTTCAATTTTTCAGTCCAAAAAATATAGAATTCATAAAAAGAGAGACAAAGAAAAGGAACGATAAAATTAAGATATAAATAATAAACATCTTGAAATAAGAAAAATAAAATAATGGAAAAAACAGAAATTAATGCAAAAAAACTGTTTTTCCGAAAATTAAAAATATTAAAAGCTAAAATTACAAAAAGCAAAAAATCTTTACTAATAAAAAACCATGCAACGTCACTTTTTAATATTCCAGCAGGACGAGTAAGTGAAAATTGAAATATGTCATCTATAAATTCTTTTTGTGCAAAAAATAAAAAAGGAAGAGTAATAACTAAACCGGTTGCTATAAAAGCAATTACAAAACGAACAGTGTGTTTATAATTTTTTTGTAACAATAAATAAATGAAGAAAGAAATTGCAATTGGAATAAAATAAGCTTTTGTGAAAAAAGATAGGGACACAAATAATCCCGATAAAAAGAAATTCTTTTTGTGCAAAAATAAGTAGCCCAAAACGGCAAATAAAGAAGCTGTAAAAACACCGGTTTGATGATCGGAGGTTGACAAGACAATAAATGAGAAAATATAGATAATAGAGCTAAAAAAAGATACAAGAGCATTTTTTGTTTTATCGTATGCTATATAATAAATAAGAGAGGATACGGCAATTACTTCTAGGGCAGATGTAATGTAAAAGAATTCTATGTTTTTTCCTACTAAAAAATAATACAGGGAAGATATATAAGGGAAAAAGGGAAAATTAGCATAAAAAAAATCCCGGTAAATTAACTTTCCCTGAAAAATCTGATAAGCAACATCAAAATAAATATTTGTATCGGAAAGACGAACTCCGAGATTTGTTATTTTCGCTACAAAAAATAATAACAAAAGGAAAATAATAGGGAGATGTTTTGACCTCATTTTTTTATTTTAAGCAAAGCCCATCTTATTTTATCAGCAGTTTTGTATATGTGATACATGAATGGATTAATGACGAGATCATAGCTTCCAATAAATTCTACCAGATCAGGTCCATAGCCTTCTTTAAACCTATGAAATCCATACCATGGATCCTTTACATTAGGATTAGGCCCAAGCGCTCCCCACATGTCAAATTTTTTAAGATTTAGTTTTTTACCAAATCTTATTGCTTCCCACATCATTAGATTTGAGGCCATAACCTCTCTATGTTTAATGCTCGATGCCCCATATGGATAGTAAAGAGTATTTCCTAATACAAATAATATCCAGGCTGCTAAAGTTTCTTTATTATAGATTGCTTTAAGTAGATGTATTGAAAATTCGTTATTTTTATTTTGTGTTCTTAAAGTTTCCCACATAAGCCTGTGGTATCTTTCTCCGTGAGCATAGAATTTTTGTCTTTGAGTAGTTTCTTTTGTTAATTTTAAATACTCCTCAAATGCTTTATCACTATTATCTTCAATTATTTCCACTCCCTTTTTTTGAGCAAGTCTAATGTTGTATCTAGTTTTTTGATTCATGTTTCTTAGAAGTTCTTCTTCTGATTTTGTTAAATCTAAAACAAAATTATATTTTGTAAAAATTGGATGAGCGGATCTGTAGAGATTTTTAAAGTTATATTGTTTGGTATTTGATTTTTCTACATCTGGTTCAATTTGTATAAAAATGCAGTTATTTATCTTCCCAATCTCCAAAAGATCATTTAACATTTTTTGATTTATTTCGTTTCCTTTAGGAAAATATCCAATCTTAAAATTCGTATATGGGATAGGGTGGATTGTGACTTGTAGATCATTTTTTCTGACAACCTTTACTCCGGTTTTTTCTCGGAACTCTCCCCATAACTCTGATTGAAGTGGATGGATATTTGTCATAGATATTCAGGTACTTGTTCTTCCATTCTGTTTAAGCTTTTCTCAAGTGTTCCTTCAGGAAGTTCTAATATAAATCTTGAAACAATATTCATGGTTTTTTGTCCAAAGAAAAGCCTTTTTCTGCTATATGTTAAAAAAAGATTTTCTTTTGCTCTTGTCATTCCAACATAACAAAGTCTTCTTTCTTCTTCAAGTTCGTGTTTGTCCATAAGGCTTCTTGAATGGGGAAATAGACCTTCTTCCATACCGACCATAAATACTACTGGAAACTCAAGTCCTTTTGCAGCATGTAGTGTCATAAGGTTAACTGCGTCTTTTTTCCCCATCTCATCCCTTATATGATCAGGCATATATTCTTGTTCAACTAATGCTACATTTTCCAAGAAATTTTCTAAACTGGGAAAAGCAATTGCGACTGATCTTAATTCTTTAACATTTTCTAATCTTTCCGCGTCATCCTCATCTTTTTGGTCATAGAGCTCAAGATAGTTAGTTTCTTTTAAAACATTATCCATTAACTCAATTGTTTGTTTTTGATTTAGATCTGTTATTTCCAAGCCGCTGCTAAATTCCAAAAACTTTTCAAATCTTCCTTTACCAAGTTTTTCAATTCTTTTTAAAGATATCTTATCTTTGGGATTTGCCAAGACTCGAAGGTATGCTAAAGCGTCTTTAATTTCTTTTCTTTCATAAAATCTTGTTCCACCGATTAAAATATATGGAATACTTTTATGTATAAATATTTCTTCAATTGATCTTGATTGAGCATTTGTTCTATACAAAACGGCAAAGTCATAATATTTTAGGTTTGGACTTTGATCTTTAATTCTTTCTATTTCTTGTACTATAAACTCAGCTTCTTTTTGTTCATTTATTGCTTCGAATACGCAGACGTCCTGTCCATTTTCATTTTCTGTCCAAAGTTTTAGAACAGGATGAGTGTTATTTTTAGAAATAACAGAAGATGCAGCATTTAATATTTTTTGTGTAGATCTGTAGTTTTGAGAAAGTGAAAAAGTTTTGGTATTTTTAAAATCTTCTTTAAACTTCGCAAGATTTAGAAAGTCTGCTCCTCTAAAACTGTATATGCTTTGGGAAAAATCACCCACAACACAGATGTTATTCCATTTTTTAGCTAAAAGTTTTGTCAAAAGATATTGTGCATGATTGGTATCCTGATATTCGTCAATTAAAATATATTTAAATTTATTTTGATACTTTTCTAAAACTAAGGGGAAAGTTTTAAAAAGCTCAACAGTTTTTAAGATTAAGTCATCAAAATCTAAAGCTCCATTTTCTTTTAAAATTTTTTGATAAATGACATATACTTTGGCAACAATTTCCTGAAAATAACCTCTGGCAAATGATGGATATTGGCTTTGATCAATTAACTCATTTTTGGCGGAGGATATAGTTGCCAAAACTGATGCTGGTTTATATTCTTTTGCAGACAAAGAAAGAAGATTAAATGCCTCTTTGATTGCCTCCTTTTGATCTTGCGTGTCGTAGATTACAAAATTTTTCGGCACGCCAATAAAATGTCCGTCAATTCTAAGTATTTTTGCACAAAGTGCATGGAAAGTGGAAATTGTTGGAAGATCGTAAAAGTTTTTATTATTTTTTTGAAAAAACTTTTGCATCCTTTCCTTCATTTCACTGGCTGCTTTATTGGTGAAAGTAATTTCGAGAATGTTTGTAGGATCAACGCCCTCTGCAGTTAAGTTTATAACCCTATAAGTTAAAACTCTGGTTTTTCCAGACCCTGCACCGGCAAGTATTATCATAGGGCCGTCTTTTTGTATTACAGCCTCGATTTGTTCTTTGTTCAAGTCCTTGAGAAAGTCTTTGTTCATGCCGTATAATGATACCACATGGATTCCCTTTTTATTGTCGCCAACCTTAAGTCTAATAAAACTTATGATGAAGCTAAGTTGTGGCTGGACGTTTTTAAGACAATTGATAAATTTTTATTAGAAGAAAAAAAGATAATTATATGTCCTTCTTTTACTCTTTTAAAAGTATTTAAATCATTTTTTTCTGATAATAACCTCAAAGTAAGCCTTGGGGCACAAACCGTATCAAGCTTTGATGAAGGAGCTCACACAGGAGAAGTAAATGCAAAACAGATTAAGGATTTTGCAGACTACGTAATTATTGGTCATTCTGAAGAAAGAAAGCTTTTAAATGAGTCAGATGAAACTTTAACCCAAAAAGTTAATTTAAGTCTTAGGTACGAACTTAATCCAATTTATTGTGTACAAGGTAAAGATACTTTTATTCCTCAAGGCGTGTCTATGGTAGCTTATGAGCCTTTATTTGCAATAGGTAGTGGAAATCCAGATACTCCCCAAAACGCAAACCAAGTTGCGAGCGAAATAAAAACAAAAGGCGAGCATCAGGTTTTATATGGAGGAAGTATAACTAACGAAAATGTTGGTAGTTTTACTAGTCAACCTAATCTAAGCGGAGTATTAGTGGGAGGAGCAAGCCTTGAAGCACAGGAGCTTATTAAAATCATTGACAATGCGTAAGAAAAAAGCCATTTTTGCTGTAGGTATTTTTGTGGCCATTTTGGTCTTGATTATTATTGCAAAAACTGCAAGTTTTTATCCATTCTTATTTCAGTTGATTTTTGATAAAGAAGTAAAATTAAAACAGGCAGAGCCAAGTCAGTTAAATATTCTAATCCTTGGAATAGGCGGAGGAAGTCATGACGGCCC
Source organism: uncultured Gammaproteobacteria bacterium (assembly GCA_964460145.1). Lineage (GTDB taxonomy): Bacteria > Patescibacteriota > Microgenomatia > Levybacterales > UBA12049 > JACQHJ01. The sequence goes on from CAYWPH010000016.1 coordinate 14,184, forward strand.
AAACTTAACGGACACAATAATTTTGGCAAATATTGATGAAGGAAAAAATAAAGTGACATTAGCATCAATTCCAAGAGATCTTTGGATACCGGACTTAGAGGGCTACAATAAGAAAATTAATGAGGCTTATGCAAAAGGAGAATTAAAAAGAAAAGGAGGAGGCATAACCCTTGCAGAAGCAGTTGTTGAAAGGGTTACGGGTCAAAGCGTTGATTATGCCCTTAGAATTGATTTTAATGGTTTTGTTAGGGCGGTTGATGTTGTTGGCGGACTGGATATAGTTGTAGATAATACGCTAGATGACTATAAGTATCCAATTAGCGGTAAAGAAGATGATCCATGTGGTTTTTCTGAAGAAGAGATAAAAGAGTTTGTTGCAACGGTTAGCGCAGAAACAGAAATTTCTGATAAATTTTCCTGCAGATATAAGCACCTGCGTTTTGATAGAGGACAGCAGCGCCTAAGCGGAGAAGAAGCTTTGGAGTTTGTTAGATCAAGGCATGGTATAAATGGCGAGGGAAGTGATTTTGCCAGAAGTAAAAGACAGCAAAAAATCATAACAGCTTTTAAAGATAAAATATTTTCTGCCCAAACCCTTATAAATCCAGCAAGGATCATAAATCTTTATAATATTGTCAAAGACAGTATTGATACCAATATAAAACAGGATGAATTTGACGATTTCATAAGACTTGCTCAAAAAATGAGACAAGCAAAGATAACAAGCTTTGTGATAGATACAGGTGATCAAACTACACAAAGACAGGGTCTTTTAGATGAAGCTCCATATGCAGACGGTTATAATTTTTTGTCCGTTTTAATACCAAGGATTGGAAATGGAGATTTTTCAGAAATTCATCAGTTTATAGATTGCCAGCTTAATGGAGGAAATTGTTCGCTAAATTCAAAATCTAATAAGTAATCTTGTATAATTTTGCACCATTGTTTTGATAAATAATATCTCCCAATTTTTTTATATTATCTTCATTTAAATCAGGATATTTTTGCTTTTCAAGTAACGATACTACAACATAAGACACATTATATTTTTTAATAATATCTTTAGCTTTTTTTATATCAGAAGTTGTATAAAATGTTTTAACTTCTTCAACTCTTGGTCCAACTACTTCATATGTTCCTCTCCATAGCCATTCATGAACTGGCCACCCCAATACGGTTGGCAGACCTGTATTGGCTGAGATTCTTGCGTAATCTGTATAGGAATCCCCAACTGCTTCTAAAATTATTGGTTGACCTTTGATATTTTTATTAATCCAGTTTATTAATTGGTAATCTTCTATATGATCTTTCTTCATATAAGAAAGACCGTCGATACCTTTATAAGTTTTTAAATTATCATAATATGAGTTGATTGCAAAAACTGGATATGAAAAAACCAGATACAAGAAAAGCAGTGTTGGAATAAAAAATAATAGTAAAAACTTTTTATCATTTAAGTTTGAAATTATTTTTACAATTATATATCCGCATGCAATAGATAACATAATGAATGCTTCGTAGGTTAGTTTAAACATTGTATTTGCTCTGTAGTGCGCAGGATAAATATCTTTAACATAGATAAATTCAGGGATAATTATTAAAAGAGTAGATATGATGATAAGAAAAGCGACAAAGACATCGCTTTTATTTGGTTTATAAGCTTTTTTAAATCTTAAAAATAATATAAATGAAAGGACAAAGAAATAAAAGAATCCATATAAAATTATTAATTGCCAAAGAGGAGATCTTTGACAGTGATCAGCTTCAAATAAAAATGGACCAAGCTTTCCGATCTCTGTTAAAAACTGCGGAGCACAAATAAGTCCTATTCCTGACGCAAACGGTTTGAAATTAACACTAAACGGAAGAGAAAATATTATAAACCCTAAGCCTAAAATTAAGACTGAAGAAAAAAAAGTGCGTAAAGAAACCTTTTTATAAAAACTTAATAATATAAAAATAAAAATAGATAAAAGAGTATAAATTATTCCATCCCATGCATTAGTCATATACATTACAGCAATTAAAAACGAAATAAAGACAACATAAACATGTCTTATTTTATTTTCCAAAAGTATTGTAAATATTACTGCTATAGATAAAAGGACGATCGGAATATCAAGAACATGTCCGTGTAGGTCGGAAACTACAAATGAATAAAGAGGAAATTCATGAATCGTATATTGAATAAATCTTGTAGCATTTGGATACCAAAAGCCATTAGGAAAACTAAGAGGTAAAAAAGGAAGTTGCCAAAAAGGTACTGGGCTATCAGCGGGCATATAGGCTTTAAAAAATGCGTAAATTGACGTAAGGTTTCCTGAAAGAGAAACTAGGGAAGCGGATAATATTCCCGCAATTGAGGATTTTAACGAAAATTTTATATTAACAAATATTTATTTATAATTGAAAAACTGAAGTAAAA